>JAJRBU010000270.1 GCA_028679315.1 Methanoregulaceae archaeon | reverse complement strand
CTCCAAGACAGAGGACAGGGAAACCGATATCCACCTGTATAGCGACATCATCACCGGCGCGCTCAAAAAGGGCGTGTTCTTTTACCTGTAAAACAATATAAAGATCGCCGGGAACTGTATCGCCGGCCTGCTGCATGCCTTCACCGCGCAGTTTCAGTCTTGTTCCCGTATCGACACCGGGGGGTATTTTGATTTTCAGTTTTTTCTTTGTTTTAACACTGCCTCTGCCCTTACAGGCCTTGCAGGGATTTTTAATAATATGTCCCTCACCGCCGCAAAATTCGCAGGTCCTGTTGATGGTGAAAAAACCGTGACTCTGCCGTACCTGGCCCCTTCCGCCGCAGTTACTGCATGTCTGGGATTGATGTCCCGGCTCTATGCGAGAACCGTTACAAACGGAGCACCGTATTTCGTTCGGGATATCGATTTCCTTCTCACCGCCAAATACGGCCTCCTCAAACTCTATTGTGAGATTGTAACGGAGATCGTCGCCTTTTCTGCTTCGTTGTTGTTTTTGTGTGCCAAAAAAATCGCTGAAGAGATCGTTGAAAACAGTATCAAAATTACCCTGAAAACCAAAATCGAATACAGAACCCACATCATCAGCTGATCCGAATCTATCATACCGCTGCCGTTTCTGGGGATCACAGAGCACCGCGTAAGCCTGGCTGATCTTTTTAAAGTTTTCCTCGGCTTCTTTATCCCCGGGGTTTCTGTCGGGATGGTGTTGAAGAGCGAGTTTTCTGTATGCTTTTTTAATTTCCTCATCTGTCGCGTTTCGGGAAACACTGAGGAGTTCGTAGTAATCAACGTTTTCTCTTCTCATTGATGCGCCTTGCTTTATTGGATTTCAGGTTTTTTGGAAAGAATAACCCGTGAGGGCCTGATTAACCTCTCATTCAGGAGATAACCCTTCTGGAACTCAGAAATGATAGTATTGGGTTCCATATCATCCCTTTCTTCCTGATAAAAAGCCTCATGCAGATTGGGGTCAAACTGTTTACCCACCGCGTCAATCCTCGTTACCCCGGCTTTTTCAAGAACCTTTAGAAATTCGTTGAGGGTCAGCCTCACCCCTTCAAGGATACTTTTATTATCATCGGTGTTTGATGCATGATTGAGGGCCATTTCCAGATTGTCTGCGACAGGGATAAATTCTTTAATAAGAGCTTCATTGCCGTATTTCAATGTTTCAACTTTTTCTTTTGCTTTTAATTTCTTGAAATTCTCAAAATCAGCCTGAAGATAGAGTATTCTTTCCTGAAGCGCTTTTATTTCTTCCTCCTTTTCTTCAAGGAGTTTTTTTAATTCTTCCGCGCTATCTTCCTTCTTTTTTTTCTTTTTGTGTTCTTCATGTTTATGCTCTTCGCGTGTTTCTTCTTTTCCCTGAGCATCTACCTCTTGCTGGTTTCTTTCTTTTTCTTCCATGATCTTCTTTTCCCTCACATTATCCTCAGAATACCCGTCATTGTTCTTGCGGTGTAATCGACAAGGGGCATTATCTTAGAATAGTTCATCCTCATTGGGCCTATGACCCCGAGAATTCCCCAGCTTTTTTCGCTGATCTGGTATGCTGACATTATTATGCTTATGTTTCGCATTTCTTTCACATCACTCTCATTTCCGATGACAACATTAACTCCTTCTTCCTGCCTGAGACACCGGTCAAAGAGTTTTAAAAGCTTTTCCTTATTTTCTAATGCTTTAAAAAGTTCCTTGAGTTTTTCAATATCAGAAAACTCGGGGACCCCGATCATCTTCGACGTCCCTTCGATATACACCTCTCTCTTTTCTTCCTCTCCGATAATAATATCGAGAGTATTTTTTATCTTTTCGTAGAGCATTGTAAAGGTTTCTCTGTCTTTTTTCAAGTCTTGCAATAATGCGTTTTTCAATGCATAAAAAGGAATACCGCTGAAACTTCGGTTCATGTATTCTTTCATTTCGATAAGCACATCAAGACCGAGGTCTTCATCTATTTCGACAAGTCTCTTATGAACCGTTCCTGAGGATGTTACAAAAACCATTAGTATCGTATGACGGGACAGCTTTACAAATTCGACCTCCTGAAAGAGCATCGTATCTACTTTTGGCTCAACAACAATACTTGTGCAGCTGGACATAGCGGCAAGTATCTTTGATGCATCCTCCATGACCTCTTCGACATGCGTATACCGGGGCTTCATCAATGATTCAAAGGTCTTGAGATCTTTCTTTCCGGGAATCCCCCGTGGTGGCAAACTGTTTACATAATATCGAAAAGCTTTTGGTGTCGGAATTCTGCCTGCCACAGAATGAGGTTTGTAGAGAAAATCAAGTGCCTCAAGGTCACCCATGATATTCCGTATTGTAGCGGAACTTAATTTATATTTCATTGTTTTGGATATTATACCTGAGCCGATAGGATCGGCAGAGAGAATGTAATGCTCCATTACCAGTTCAAGAACAGTTTTTTCCCTTTTATTTAGTAATTCCATAAAATCTACACAACCCTACAAGTATAAATTAAATATCTGCGGCACCTTTGTCAAGAAATCATATATTTTTAGCGAGGGTTAGCTATGATGCCAAGCTGTCTTTTTATTTCATGGCTGCTTGACATTCGCTGCTCCATCAGGTAATGATTTCGATATGGATAAGATGTTTTTTTCACCTGTTGTTGTGCCGATTCGAAAACCACATACGCAGGCATGGTGGTTTGTGTTTCGTATGCAAAAAATGCTTGTTTATAAAGAAAAATCTGTCTCCAGAATACCGCTTGCGGTCACATTGAAGGAATTGGGTTTGCGCTCTTCCTATGAACGTCCCCTGGGAGATCTAAAGGGAATCCGTTGTGTTGCCGCCTATCTCCCAAAGGAAATTGAACCGCCTGCTCATAT
>JAJRBU010000253.1 GCA_028679315.1 Methanoregulaceae archaeon | reverse complement strand
GAGGTGACCAGTTTCTTTTCCTGGTCAAGATAAACAAAACGCGGTTCCTGGTTGCATTCAACCATTGCGGAACCCGCTGTCAGTATTGATGAACGGAGAACCTCCTCTTTCACCGAAACGGCTTTATGATGCAGAGGAAGCGCGACACGGATTACTTTACCCGGAAAAGCAGGACTGCCCGAAATACCGATGGACTTACACCCTTTTAAAGATATTTTTATGCCTGACAGAGTCTCGGTTATTCTGACTGTATCTCTTGGGAAAAACAGGATTTATTCTATGCTCTCTTTCATAACAATCAGTTTATCCTGTCTTTATAAAAAAAAGGTTTTTCGCTCTACCAATGAAAACCAGACTTCAATTTGCATTACGACTTTTTCAGTCAATGGTAGTTTTCATACTATTAGCTCTGATCCTTGGATTATCGAGCCCATTCTTATAGTGATCTCTCTACTATTGTTCGCAGCAAAATTCTTTGCAGTGGGCTTGAATCTCTCTAAAATGAGTGAGTTGGACATGAGTTCCCGCCTTTAAGTCGTATATCCTACTATTCCTGTGGCACGGGATGAAAGATTTCCCTGCTGTGAAACAACAGGCAGCAGGGGTAATTTCACCAGAGGTAGCCCTTTGTATTCAGTTGAATCGATTTGAGACTCATATCCTGGAAAGACCAGGGAGAATCCAGACCGCAGGAGCAGGCAGTATAAAAAACAATCTCCGAGGTTCGGTCCGCCAGGTGAGGGGCAGGGGCCTCTCATACCTGGTCATGAACGGGAATACTCTCACACGGGATCTCTACAGCGAAATCGATCTGCCTCCGGAGCAGATCGACCCCGTCCTCGCTTCCCTTGTCGCTGAAGGGGTCATCGTCATGGACCGGGATATCGTAAAAATTACCTGACCTTGCCAGACGTCCATGTGATTGCGATCATCCCTCCCCGGGCAGAGGTGTTCCGATCCGCTTTCAACCCCGGAGATAATACCCGATCGCCATGAGCAGGAGCCCCGAATAGAACATGATTGCCCACGGCCACGAGAATCCCAGATCGATCTCCTGAATTCCCTTGAGATCTTTGATGAGTACAAGAACAAAACCGGCCAGAAAACAGAGCAGGCTCAACTGTTTCTTTGTTGCTTTCTCCATGATTCACTCCCTTATTCATTGAAAAGAGGTATGCCGTGCTCCCTTATATGCCCTTCACTGAATCCGGGGTCTTTTTGGGAACATGTCTGTCCTGCCCACGAGAACCGAGAAGAGCCGGGAGACCGGGACCAGCGGTTCTGCACTGGTCCCGATCACGATTCTCTCGCCGGGATATCCCAGGTCTTCGCAGACTGCAACCGAGATCTCTTTCCCGGACCCTGCGAGGGCGCTCGCCAACGCCGAAATGGAAAATTTGGGGTCGGCAACAATGAAGACGATCTTTCCAAGCTCCACTTCTGCTGCCACTTCGGCAAGAGCCTGCTCATGTTCCTTGCCATGGGCGACGACCACCGAGATCCGCTCAAGGGGAATCCCGAGCCTCGCGGCAGCCACCTGGAGCGAGGAGATGCCGGGAATTACCTCGCCGTCAAGATATCCGAGGCCGGCAAGCTGGGGGTCGCCGGTTGAAAGAATAACGGCATCATCAGGGAGTGGCTGTTCCGGCCTGAAGGTCGTCATCTCCCGTACCACGCAGCCTGCAGGGATGTGGGCAGCGGCAAGTGCGATCGCCCTTTTTGCTCCGAAAATGATCCTTGCATCCGAGATCGCCCTGACAGCCTCTTCCGTGAGCATCCCGGGTCCGCAGCCAACCCCGACGATTTTCATCCCGAATCACCCAGTATGTCCCCATCGCGATTTACGATCACGACCCTCAAACCCGGATACTTTTCTTTCCCTTTTTTAAATGCCAGAAGCATCCGTGCCCTGAATTCCGGCCTGGTGGAGAATTCCTCGATGGTCTCACATCCCGTTCTGCTGAGAATCTCAGGGTCCAGGAACTTCAAAATCAGCGCCGGCAGTCCGCACAGGATGACAGGTCCCCTGGCCTCTCCCAGTGCCGCTTTGAGCTGGGCCCCGGCAAGCACTGCTTCGTAATCCGGGAAGAGGAGCCGGGCGTACCGGAGCCCGGTCCTCCCGGTCGTGAGCACGACCCGGTGAGTGGTCCTGACCCGTTCCATCACGGTTTCTGTGAGGTGATCGTCCCAGGGCTCGACAAGGCCGGTTGTGCCAAGGACCGAGATCCCGCCCTCGATGCCGAGTTTCGGGTTGAGCGTCCCTCTGGCTACCGCTGCTCCCTCTGGTATCCTGAGATGGATGCTTGCCCCTGGAAGCCCGGTTACCTCAAGTCCTTCCTGTACTGCGTTAAGGATCGCGGAGAGGGCCGGGGTGCTGATCGCCGGATCGCCCTTCCGGTTCCGGGGGGTATCTCTCGTAAAGCGCCCGATTCCCTCACCTGGGTAGAGGGTTATCCCTTCCCCTGCAGGAGTGCACTCTGCCAGAAAGCAGATCCCGGCAGTAACATCCCCCGGATAGTCCCCAGGATATTTCATGCACGATGCAACCCCTCGGGCGGCCTCGACCGGTATGCAGACCCTGATTCCGGCAGGAGTAAGGACGGACACCTCGGTTGTTTCTTCTTTCAGGGAGAGGATGGCTGCCTTGCAGCTGGCAGCAGCCGTGGTGCCGGTCGTGTACCCGCGCCTGAGCACCGTCCCGGATGAAGTAAGGACCGCGAGCCCGGCCCTGACAAGACCCAGCCCTGCATCATCCCTGCATGCAGCGATCCATGGTGCGGGATAGGAAAATCCTGTCACCGGATCGATGATCCTCTCAGGGCTGGCGCTTGAGCTCTGCATGGATGGTGATGATCTCGTTCATTGCCGCGACTGCGACCGGTGTCCCGCCTCGTGTCCCCTCGTTTGAGACTGAAGGGATATCAAGGGTCCGCAATTCCTCTTTCGATTCGGCTGCCTTGACAAATCCGACCGGTGTTCCTATCACCAGTGCCGGCCGGCATCCATCCCTGACCAGGGCACAGACTGCAAGGAGTGCCGAAGGGGCATTTCCAATCACGATCACGGACCCGTCAAGCCGGTCCCGGAGTGCCAGGATGCCCGCACTGCTCCGGGTGATCTCCCGGGCTGCTGCCAGGTCTGCACCGTGATCGAGGGCACAGAGGACCGGGCTCTCATGCCCTTTCTTCTGGATGCCGACCTGGACCATCCTGATATCCGTGATAAGGGGCGCAGAGCGGGAGAGTGCAGCGAGCCCTGCCTCCACCGGTTTCTTCTGGAACCGGAGGAGCCCTGCCATGGTAAAATCGCCCACTGCGATCGAGCACCGCTGCCTCACCCGGTCCTCGTAGTCCGCATCGCCGATCGTCTCTCGGGCAAGTGCCCTGCTCGTCCGCGATATCTCGTATGCCTCGGCGGTTGTTGCACCAAGGTCAGTATAGGTATTTCCTGTGGTAACCCCTCGGGGTGATGATTCCTTTGACATCGTCTCCGTTCCTCCAGATCCTGCTCTCTTCGCCCCCCACAATCACGGTGGTGTGCATGTCCACCTTCCCTTCAGCGCGTCCGATCTCTCCAAGAGTGGTGACCATGATCTCCTCGCCCCCACGGTAGGCATTCTTCACAATCCCGACCGGTGTGGCTGCTTGCCTGTACTTCCCGGCAATCTCCATGGCAAGTGCAAAGTTGTGAGGTCTCCCCCTGCTCTTCGGGTTATAGAGTACCACGGGAGTCCCCATGGAGAAGGCGGCATGGAGCCTCCGTTCGATAACCTCGATAGGGGTGAGGAGATCGGAGAGGCTGAGGGTAGCAAAATCCCCGGAGAGGGGGGAACCGAGCAGCGATGCTGCTGCGGTAGCGGCAGTGACACCGGGTATCACCTCGACCGGGATACCAGATTGTTCATGCTCGAGGACTTCGAGCACAATGCTTGCCATACCATAGATCCCGGCATCACCCCCGCTCACCATCGAGACGATGCGTGACCGCGAGAGTTCGATCGACCGCTTTGCCCGCTCCACCTCCTGCCCCATCGAGCTCCGTATAATCTCTTTTCCTCCGATGAGCGACCCGATTTGTTCCAGGTAGGTATCGTTGCCGATGATGACATCTGACTTCAAGAGTGCCTCGCGTGCCTGCCCTGTCAGCTGGTCCGGGCTGCCCGGACCGATCCCGATGATATAGAGCATCCCCGTTCTGTTATCGTGCGATGGCAATCGTGACCCCTCCGATGATGGTCTTCTCGAGGACTAGTTCTCTTCGTTTTGCGGTGGCGAGGGCACAGGGTTCGGCAACCCCCGAAAGTCCGATGCGGGATGCCCTTGATCCGGAATGCGGGGGTAGGGCATTGATGGTCTCGTCATCAAGGTAGAGGAGCGGGCGGCCGAGGGCCCGGACTGCATCGAGGATACCGCTCTCGTGTGATTTCTTCGCCGTGGTGGCATAGATGAAGACCTGATCAGGCCTGATCCCAGAACGGGCAAGCACGGTCCGCACCGTGTGTTCAATCTCCTCTGCCCCGGTATCCTTCCTGCAGCCGATCCCGACACTGTATTCCCCGTCAGCGACAAGAAAGGCCGTCTCTTTATCGCCGATGACTACGGCCGGGCCCTTTATCGAGTAAATCCCGGCAATCCCGTCCAGGAACCCGGCATTGACAGGTTTTGAGGTGTCCCGGTTGACGAGGGAATATCCTCCTTCTGCTGCAATTCCTTCAACGGAAAAAAGACCCTCCCTCTCGGTGGCGGTGGTAATGACCGGGATTGTCCCGAGTGGGGCAAGTTCCCGTGCCATTGCATTTGCCCCGTGGTGGCCTCCCGTGACCGGAATGGCAAGCCGGAGATCAGGGGTCACCACCACGAGCGCCGGATCCGTCCACTTGTCTTTCAGGTGGGGTGCGATCCCCCTGACGGCGATCCCAATTGACATTACCGCTGCAATCTCCCGGTACTGGGAAACGGCTTTCGAAAATGCCGTCTCCGAATACTCCACGAGATCGGCCGCGAGCACAGAGGCGATCCTGCCGGCAGCTTCAGAAAACCTCGGCAGGTAGATGACGGCCCTGCTCATGAGTACAGGATCGACCTCCTGTGGCCCGATCCGGATGGATCCAGCACTCCGCCAACAATGAGGAGCGCCGATCGTGTGATCCCTGCCTCTGCTGCCTTCTCTGCAATGTCCGCGACCGTTCCCCTGACAATCTTCTGGTCGGGCCAGCTCGCATGGTACACAACCGCTGCCGGGGTTGCGGGGGGACACTGGAGTTTTCCCGTGATCTCATCCAGCCGGTCCGATCCTAGGAAGAAGACCATGGTGGCGGAATGCGAGGAGAGTTCATGGATCTCGTCGTGCGCAAGCGTCTTTCCTGCCGGGCGGGTCACGATCAGGGTGTCGGAAATCCCTCCGAGGGTGAGCTGGGTTCCGAGTGCAGCAGAGGCAGCAAAGAGCGATGAGACCCCGGGAACGACCTCGCAGGTTATCCCTGCATATTCCAGGAGCTGCATCTGCTCGACTATCGCTCCGTATAGTGCCGGGTCCCCCGAGTGGAGCCTGACAACGAGTGCTCCTTTTTGTGCTTCCTGTATCATGAGAGGGACGATCTCTTCCAGTGTCTTTCCCCAGCTGTCAATCTTAGTGCGGGCGTTAGAGCGTGCAATAAGCTCGGGACTGACCAGCGATCCCGCGTAGACCAGGACATCTGCCCTGGTGACGAGGTCCATGCCCCTGACCGTGATCAGGCCGGGATCACCGGGACCAGCCCCGACAAAGTAAATTTTCGGCATTCACCGCTCCGCGTACAGTACGCTCATATAGTCACTCTGTTCGGGGAGTTCCTCATCCCTGTACACCCGCATCTCTTCCATGCACATCCGTTCGACCAGGACAAAAGACCGGAAGCCCTCTTTTTTCAGCGATGCTGCAACCTGGCGGGGCCGCCGGACCTTCAGCATGATGCGGGATCGTGGCTCGGCAGGGCCATCGGTGACAAGGAATCCCCCTGACAGCGAGATCCCAGCGACCGAGGCAAAAGCGGTAATCGCACTGATTCCCGGCTCGGTCCTGCACCGGATATCAGGATAGCGGACGTTCATTATCGCAGTCAGCCGGGTATATGTCGAGAAGAAATTCGGATCCCCGAGGATCCCGAGCACTGCCGTCCTGGTCTGGGCGACGGCGGCGATGCGGTCGGCATTCTGCTCCATGCAGGCACGGATCCGGCCTTCATCACCGGTCATCGGAAAGTCGAGGATCTCGGCATCCCGGTACGGAGCGACCAGTTCCTGTGCGATCACACCCGGGACAAACACCGCGTCCGCCTCACGGAGGATCCGCACCGCCCGGAGCGTCAGGTATTCCGGCTCCCCGGGACCAAGCCCGAGCCCGATCAGCACGGGGTCCCTCCGACAACAATGAATACCGGGTCGAGCGGCCGGAACATCAGCCCTTCTCCCAGCGGAGCGGTTCGTGAGACGGATACATGGATCGCTTCCCTTAACATCGATAGCTCCTGCATCGTGGTGACCGCTTCATGGAGGGTCGAGAGGAGGACTGCGTTGACGACCACCGATCTGACCCTCTTTTCCGAGAGGAGGGTAAGCATTCCCGATAGGTCCCGGGAACCTCCGATGAATGCAGCATCGATATGGGGCAGCCTCCTGATGAGATCCCTCCCGTGGCCAAGGCTGACCTCGATATTGGTCATCCCGTGCGAGCGGGCATGATCCCGTGTACATGCGACGGCCTCTTCCCGCAGATCGACCGCATAGACCTTTGCGACCCTGCGTGCCGCCTCCACAGAGACCGTGCCCGTCCCGCAGCCGATATCGGCAACAATATCGCCGGGCTGGAGCGAGAGTTTTGCAAGGGAGACCGCAACGATCTCATCCTTCGTGGGTCCTCCGGGCAGGCTCATGCAGGCACCTGACTAAAGTACAGTGATATTAAGGTATTAATACTTGGATAAATCGCCGGAAGGCTGGATCAGAGGGGGATGATCCCGTCTCCGTCCCGGTACAGGTTCACGACTCCCCCAATCACGATGACCGCCGGAGGCCTGACCATCCGCTCCCCTGCAAGGGCTCCAATCCTCTCCAGGGACCCCGTGGTGACCCTCTGGTCCTTCCGGAGTCCACGCTCGATGACGGCAACCGGGGTCTCCGGATCTTTTCCCTCCCGGATCAGCGTCCCGGCAATGCGGGGGAGGTTTTTCACCCCCATCAGGATGACAATAGTCCCGGTCTGTTGTGCAAGCATCGCCCAGTCTATTGCGGACTCCCCTTTGGTCGGATCCTCGTGCCCGGTGAGGATCGTGACCGAGGAGGCATACTTCCGGTGCGTGAGCGGGATGCCGACCGCACCGGGGACGGCAAGGGCGCTCGTGATCCCGGGAACGAGTTCGACGTCGATCCCCTCATCCCTTAACACCTCGAGTTCCTCCCCGCCCCTGCCAAAGAGGAAGGGGTCTCCTCCCTTGAGCCGGACGACGGTCTTTCCCTCCCGTGCCTTCCGGATCATGAGGCTCTCGATCTCTTCCTGCTCGAGGGTATGGTCAGAGCCGTATTTCCCACAGTCGATCTTTTCTGCATGCTCCGGAAGGGATGTAAGAATCTCCTC
>JAJRBU010000172.1 GCA_028679315.1 Methanoregulaceae archaeon | reverse complement strand
CGCGGCTTCTTTTTCCTTAAGTTCTGTGATGTCAGTCAGGATAATAAAGGTGTAACGGGTACCTGCGTGTTTCACATCAGAAATCCGGGCTGACACGAACCGTCGCTGGCCATCTTTTCTCAATATCCAGACCTGGAGTTCATTCAGTCCGCGTTCACCTCTCTGTATCTTCTGGATCTGGCGGGCTGCACCTTCTTTATCCTCCGGTGCTATAATCGAGAGCGGTTGCATCTTCCATAATTCTTCAAATGAATAACCGGCAATTTCTGCAATGCGCCTGTTCACAAAGGCGATTTTTTCGTTCTCAAAGATGATCAGGCCATCATGAATATTCTCAGCCATTGTCCGGAACCGCTCTTCACTTTCCCGGATTTCCCGTTCTGCAAGAATATGTTCGGTAATATCCTCAAGGATAATCGTGAAACCTTTTTTGCCATCTTCAAAAACAGTCGGCACAGATTTCTGTTTGAAGATCCGCTCACCCAGATCTTTTACCCGGAATGTGACAGTATCCTCTTTTTCTTCAAACCTGGTTGTAAGAGTCTCTAGCAATTCGTGAACATCAATATCCGGTGGGCTGAGGTAGGTGATATTTTTCCCGAGTGTATCCTGTCGCGTCAGCTTCAGGAGCGATAAAAAATTGTCGTTTACATCAATAATGCGTGACTCGTTATCGAGGACCATGATAAGTTCTTTTGAGTAGCTGAGCAGTGCAGAAAGAGGTACACGCTGGGAGAGCGTGAACACCTTTGCCATCCCATATGTCCGCATATCCACCTGGCCGGATATAAGGAGGATATCAAGATATCTCCCGATAGTATTCTTGTTTTTGTTGAGTGCTTTTGAGATGTCAGTAACACTCATGCCTTCAGGATTCTTCTTGAGAAGATCCTTAATCAGGGAGAGTTCCTGCGGATAATCCTGCATCATGGTGTGTCAGATCGCAAATTTGATTCTCATGAATAGTATGGATATCAATATTTATAATTTTTGTGTATAATCTTTTTTTATAGTTAATAATAGTATTGTTTAAATATAAAGAATAAAACGGCAACAATGAGAAGCTCTGATGTCATATGAAAGGATTAGGCGCACCCTGTTTGACATCGCCCGGTGAAATGAGATGGTTCATACCATGTTCTCGCAATAAAAAAATTCAGTAAAAAACTATCACCTCACATGCCTAATGGGAACGTGTGTGAATCATGGAGAACGATTCCATCGTATTTCACGGTGACCTGAAGCAGCTGCTGGAAAAAGTTGAAACCGGTGAGATGATCCCCAGGTTGCAGGCTTCGCATGCCCCTATGTGCAAATTTTTCACTGCGTATTACGTCATAAGCGGTATCCGCCACGTTGTCCCCCTGGTACATGGCCCGACGGGATGCCCGCTCTACATGTCTGATTTTGTCAGGACCCGGGAATGCTGCGAGATCCGCGGTGTTCCCCTTGAACCCACTGCCTGCACCACCCTTGATGAAAGCCACATCATCTACGGAGGCGAGGGAAAGCTCCTGGAAGCGGTTAAGGAAGCCTACGAAAAGTACCATCCAGACCTCATTGTCATCCTGTCCTGCTGCTGTTCCGGAATCATCGGCGACGATGTTGAAAGCATCGCCCGTGAGGCCGAGAAGCTGGTCGGCTGCAGGGTGCTTGCTCTCCGGAGTGAGGGATTCGGCGGCGACTTCCGGAGCGGCTATGAGGACGCGTTCAAACTCATCATGGAACTGATGGAGCCCCCCCGGAAGAAGATGAAGGGGACGATTAATATCCTTGGAGCCCGCTGGGGGCCGTCGCCTACGGAATTTAACTGGGACATGGACGAGATCGAACGGCTCCTCAGCAAGATTGGAATAACAATAAATGCCATCATCGCGGGAGGGTGCACTGTTGAGCAGATCCGGCATGCCCGTGAAGTCGAGTTGAATGCTTCATGGTGTTATGACTGGGGGCAGAAGCTGGGTGACCTGATGCAGGAGCGGTTTGGCATCCCGTACAGCAGGACCGGGCAGCCCTATGGACCTGTTGCGACAAAGGAATGGTTACTCGGCGTTGCAACTCCTCTTGATATGGAGGAAAAAGCACTGGAGGTGATTGAGCAGGAGATGAAGGAGGTTGAGCCAGACCTTGCCTACCTGAGGCAAGCCCTCTTAAGGAAAACCGCGATCATCGAGATATCAGAATTTCCCGGGCCGATACGGGCCCTTTCTCTTGCACGGATGGCAGCGGAGTTCGGTGCGCACCCTGTCGTAATCAATGTCCATCCTTACACGATCAAGGAGCGGATGCCCAGCATAAAATTCCTTTTAGAGAGTGGTATCAACCCGGAAATTATCCTTACAAAAGGACTCTTCCGGCTGGGAAGCTTCCGCTCATCAAAAGAGACCGAGGACGAGCTGGAGGCGATTGTAAAGGGATATGATAATGCAATCTTCTTTGGGAACTCCGGCAGGTTCCCTCCCTGCCCGGTGGTGAATTTAACGCTCATGAACCCGGCATTCCAGCCCCAGTATGGCTTCGCGGGGATCAAAAACATCGCTGCACTCGTCAGGCAGGCTCTGGAGAACAAGGACCTCCCCCGTTCCCGCCTGTTTAAGGGGATGCTCTATGGAACAAGGACACGGTAACAAAATGGCCGGGGCGATACCCCTGTGTCCTGATAAATGTACAGATCCCTACCTCCGGTGTGCCTTCAACGGCGCTGCCCAGACGGTACTGGGAGTCTCTGGCTCCGCCCTGCTTGCCCATTCGCCACAGGGATGTGAGTATCTTGTCAACAATGCATTTGCCTCGCAGGAATGCGACTACATGGAGACTGTCACGCTCTGTACAAAACTGTGCGTGGATGAGATCGTGCACGGCGGAGAGGATGTCCTTGCCCGTACGATCCGGGAAGCAAAGGATCTCCCTATCTCCACCCTGTTCGTTATCAGCGCGTGCGGACCGGAGATTGTCGGCGATGATATCGTTGCAGTATGTGAGACTATACAGCCTGAGGTGAAGTTCCGGCTCGTTCCTGTCCCCTGTGCCGGGTTCAAGGGGTCGCAGTACGACGGAATCGACATCGCGCTGGATACGATCCTGAAAAAACTGGTGAAGGAGAGCGGAGAGAAAATTCCGGGTTCCGTATGCCTGATTGCCCCCCATGCAAATGCCAACCCGACCTGGACGGCAGATCTTGAATGGGTACATCAGGTCCTGAAGAAACTCGGCGTCCACGTTATTGCCACGCTCACGCACAAAACCCCTCTTTCTGATATTGAGAAGGCAGCATCTGCCGAAACATCTCTCGTGCTGAGCCACGATGCCGGGCGAAAAGCAGCGGATTACCTTTCCGCAGCGTATGGTGTCGAACAGGTCTGTAAGGGGATGCCCCTTCCTATAGGATTGACCAACACACAGCGCTGGCTGGATGTACTTGGTGAACGGTTCGATGCACAGAAAACCGCGGAGAACATGATTGCAGAAGGAGAAAAGATGGTGATGGCAACGTGCCGGCGTAAGTGGCCGATGGCCCGGTTCCTGTATCGTACACCTGCAGCAATTGTTGCCGATGCTACGATAGGTATTCCTCTGGTCCGGTTTGTCACTGAGGAGATGGAGATGACCCCGGAACTTGTTGCCCTGTATACCTCCCAGCGCCTGGTGCGGGAGCTGCTGGAAAAGGAATTAACAGAACTCGGGCTCAACCCCAGAGTCGTGTATGGCACGGACGTGTACAGGACACGAATGAATTTGCTTGAGGT
>JAJRBU010000060.1 GCA_028679315.1 Methanoregulaceae archaeon | reverse complement strand
ACAATCCCACCAGCTGGGCATGGCAGTTCGGTGACGGGGATATCTCGACCCTGCAGAATCCAAGCCATACCTACTTAAGCGCTGGCACGTATGCCGTCAACCTGACGGTTGCAAAGACCTGCGATGATGGCTCGGTAAAGAACTCAACCATCTCAAGGGAAGTGGTTGTCGCACCGGTGCCTGTCACGGTTGCTGACTTCACCGCAAATCCCACATCCGGTGAACCGCCGCTCAATGTGACCTTCACGGACGCCTCGAAGAATGCCACGAGCTGGGCATGGCAGTTCGGTGACGGGGGCACGTCAAACCTCCGGAACACCAGCCATACCTACACGGTGCCAGGTACCTATCAGGTGAACCTGACCGTTGTTGGCCCATGTAACAATGATACCGCCACAATGCAGATTTTTGGATGTCCGATACCAGTCGCTAATTTTACATTCGCTACCAATGAATGCGACATGGTGGTAACCTTCACGTATACCTCGACCAACAATCCCACCAGCTGGGCATGGCAGTTCGGTGACGGGACCTCTTCTATTGCACAGAGCCCGGTCCATATTTACCAGGCTGCAGGTACTTATACTGTCAACCTCACTGTAGAGCGGCCCTGTGGCGATGGAACAGTGCGGAACTCCACCATCTCAAGGGAGGTTTCTGTCGACCCGACACCGCTGCCAGTCGCGGACTTCACCATGAATGCCACATCAGGAGTACCCCCACTCACCGTCCAATTCACTGACAACTCAACCGGTGCCATGAACTGGTCATGGAACTTCGGGGATGGAGACACCTCGACCCTGCAGAATCCAAGCCACGTCTTCAATGCCCTTGGAACGTACAGTGTATCCCTCACCGTCTGCAACAATTGCGGTTGCGATATGATAGCAAAACCCGTCACTGCCACTGGCTGTATCCCGCCAGGTCCCTGCCCGACAACCCCGATCCCCTGTCCCATCAGCCCCTGCCCTACTACCGTCCCTTTCACTGAACCAACTACAGTATCGCCAACTGAACAACCAACCACTGAGCCGACAAGTGAGCCTACTGGTGAGCCTACTGGTGAGCCAACCACTCAGCCCACTACCGTGCC
The DNA here is from genome assembly GCA_028679315.1 of Methanoregulaceae archaeon. Classification (GTDB taxonomy): domain Archaea; phylum Halobacteriota; class Methanomicrobia; order Methanomicrobiales; family Methanospirillaceae; genus UBA9949. The sequence continues at coordinate 14,437 of JAJRBU010000060.1, read as the reverse complement.
TCCCACAACCGAGCCAACAACGGTTCCCACTACAATCCCGACAACAGTTCCAACGGTCGCCCCACAGATTCCCCACTCATTTTTCGGGGAAATTCTGATAAATGGTGAGCCGGCAGAAGCAGGAACCGCTGTTAGCGCTCTCGCAACTGGTGGCGATGGATCCATCACTACCACGAGCAACGGTACCTATGGATCGCCGGATGTGTTTGGGACCAAACTGCTCATTCAGGGTTCAATACAGGAGGGTGCAGCGATCTACTTCTATGCTGATGGTGCCCGTGCAGAATGTTTTGATATGGCTGCAGGGGACTCCTGGATGCTGACCTATCCGTTCACATCAGGTGAGCTCACGGAACTCAATTTGAGGGTTGTTACCGCAGAAGAACCCCCCGTGGCTGATTTTCTGGCAAATATCACCTCAGGCTCTGCACCCCTGACCGTTCTGTATACGGACACCTCCACCAATGCTCCAACCGCATGGCTCTGGGACTTTGGGGATGGGAATAGTTCCACGATACAAAACCCTGAACATACCTACGCAAACCCGGGAACCTATAACGTGAGCCTGAACGCAACAAACAGCTACGGAAGCGGCCTTCTCACCAAGAACGGGTACATTATTGCTGATCAGGGTGTGACACCGCCCGTAGCAAATTTCAGTGCAAATCTTACAGAAGGTCCTGCCCCGCTGACCATCGGATTTATTGACCTCTCTTCGAACACCCCGACGTCCTGGGAGTGGAATTTCGGTGACGGGAACACCTCCACTGCCCAGGCACCGGTGCATACGTATTCGACCGAAGGAAATTACACCGTGAACCTTACCGTCGCAAATGGCGGGGGATCGGACAGCGAGAGCAAACCTGACTATATCAGGGTAAACCCTGTCATGACTGGTGACACCGGCTACTTCCTGATCAATTGTAATACCGATGGGGCACAGGTCCTCTTTGATGATGACCTGAAAGGTTCCACCTCGAACGGTACCCTTCTCGTTTCGGTGAATCTCTCCCCACCGCTCTATACCAATTATACCGTGACAAAGGATGGGTACTATCCTGTTACCGCGAATTTACCCGCTTATCCGTTAAAGGATCAGACCGTTGCGATAGCGGTTACGCTTGCCCAGATTCCGCCCGGTGAAACATTTTATATCACTGCAATCGCTTATTCCGGAGGCACGATCACTCCGAAGGGAACGATACTGGTGAATGCAGGTGAATCGCTTCTCTTCAATATTTCAGCCTATTCAAATTATGTATTATACAACACTATCGTCGATGAACAGTCTCAGGGGCCCATTACCAATTATACATTCACCAATGTGAACGCCAACCACACCATTACTTCCTACTTTACCTCTACAGGTGGTGGAAGTGGCGGCGGCGGTGGTGGAGGTGGAGGTGGCGGCAGTTCCTCTGTCACCACGCCAAGGCCGACCACAGTCCCGACAATATCACCATTCAACACGACGAGCGGGGACAGTGGAAATGTCACTACAACAAAGGCGAATCTTACCTCAAAGATCAATACAACCCCCACCACTCCCACTATTACAACACAGGTTACTACGATGACAACCACGCCACCCACCACCGTTCCACCAGCCCAACCGTTCTGGTCGACGTTCCCCATGGCATGGCTCATCCCGGTTATCGTCGTAATTATCCTCCTTGCAGCCCTGGCCTACTATAATTACCGGAAAGGACAGGAAGGAGAGCTTTTCGAAGAGAAATAATTCCTTTTTTTAACATTTTTTTAGAAGAGAACTCATTTCTCCAGAAACCTTCCCTCATTGAAATACTCCTATCCCAGGGATAAGGATAATTCCAGGGGAATAAGGCAGGAAATACGGCAGGCGCCCCGTTTCCGGAACTGCAGAGGTGAATCGTATCCTGAAACAAATCCCTCACATGCAGGGGTACTCCGGATGTGATGACCCCGTCAATCCATGGTGTGCCACAAATCCCTCATAAGCTGGTGTACTCCTCTATCGATGGGAGCCATCAAAAGCGAAAGCCCCCCAAAGAGGGTCTTCTCCCTCTAAGGAATCTTTCTTGCTGATACCATCAACGAATGAAATACCACGAAACCAAATATTTATGTTCGATTCACAGCCAGGATCTGTCCACCTGGATCATAAGGATGGTTCCGGAACAAACAAGAAGATATCAAGACTAATATAGAGAAAAGACACGATCAGGGAGTAGCTATGGACGAGAGCCACACGATCTGGATTGAAAAATACCGGCCGGCAACCCTCGCGGAGATAGTGGGGCAGGACGAGATCGTGGAACGCCTCCAGTCGTATGTGAAGGCCGGGAGTCTCCCCCACCTCCTTTTTACCGGGAGTGCCGGGGTAGGCAAGACTACCGCTGCAGTCGCCCTCGCAAGGGAGTTCTTCGGAGAGGCATGGAACCTGAACTTCAGGGAGATGAACGCATCCGATGAGCGCGGTATTGATGTGGTGAGAAACCAGATCAAGCAGTTCGCCAGGACATCCCCGCTTGGCGGGGCGGAGTTCAAGATCCTCTTCCTTGACGAGGCGGATGCACTCACTCCCGATGCCCAGGCAGCCCTCCGCAGGACCATGGAGAGCTATGCCCAGACCTGCAGGTTCATCCTCTCCTGTAATTACTCTTCAAAGATCATCGATCCCATCCAGAGCAGGTGTGCCATTTACCGGTTCAGGCCTATTAATATGACCGCGATAACCGCCGAGATAAACAGGATTGCAGAGAAAGAAAACCTTGTCGTGGATGAGGACGCAATCGAGGCGATATCCTACATCTCGCAAGGTGACATGCGAAAGGCGATCAATGCCCTGCAGGGTGCGGCTATCCTTTCCCCGGTGATCACAAAGCAGAGGATCTATGCCATAACCTCCACCGCAAGACCTGATGAGATCGAAGAATTGCTCTCGCGATCGCTTTCAGGTGATTTTGAAGGAGCCGAGGCACTCCTCGGAAAGCTGCTCTACGAACGGGGCATCGCTCCCAATGAGCTCATCAACCAGTGCTACCGGGCTATTATCAGAAGGGAGATGGATGAAAGCCTTCGTGTTGCCCTCATAGACCAGCTCGGAATCACCGACTTCAGGCTCTCAGAAGGGGCGAGCAGCGACCTGCAGATGGATGCCATGATCGCGCAGTTCGTGATGCATGCAAAACGTTCCCTCCCCGGGTGACAGAATGGAACAGGAGCCGGCCGCCGAAATCATCGATCGCGATGCAGACTGGAACAGGTTTTTAAAAAGTCGTTATAAAAAGCAGTTGTCAGAGATCTCCCGTGAATATCCCTATAAAAAATCACTTTTTATCGATTACCGCGAGCTCGAGAGTTTTGGAAAGACCGGGATCAGGATGGCCGATGAACTCCTTGATAACCCGGGCAAGGTGATCGAGGATGTAAAATCATCGGTTCTCGCTCACCAGCTCATCAAGGGAAAGGATGGAAAAGGGACCCGGGATATCAATGTCAGATTCACCAACCTTCCAAAAAAAGTTGCCATCCGGCAGATCCGATCAGACCACATCAACAGGTTTGTCAGTGTGGAGGGGATCCTCCGGAAGACTACGGAAGTGCGGCCGAGGATCGTTGAGGCATATTTCCGTTGCCCGGGCGGTCATAGTACCATCCGGGAGCAGGGGTATGGTAAATTCAGGGAGCCCGATGGCTGTGCGACTGATGGCTGCACCTTCAAGAAACTGGATCTCGTGCCGAAACGCTCGAAATTCGTGAACTCGCAAAAACTCCGGATACAGGAATCACCGGAGGGTCTGCGGGGTGGAGAACAGCCGCAGACTCTTGATGTCGATGCAACGGATGATATGACAGGCCTTGTTGCGCCCGGAGACAGGGTCGTTATCAACGGGATCCTTCGATCCATGCAGCGTGTCACTCATGGGGAGAAGAGCACGATATTTGATATCTACCTCGAATGCAACTCAATCGAAATTGCAGAAAAAGAGTTCGAGGAGGTCGAGATCGATGAGAAAGCAGAGGAAGAGATCCTCGCATTGTCCCATGATCCGAATATCTTCCGGAAGATCACGCATTCGATTGCCCCTACAATCTATGGAAACGAGGAGGTGAAGGAAGCCATATCACTCCAGATCTTTGGCGGGATCACAAAGGAGATGCCGGATGGAAGCCACCTCCGGGGTGATATCCATGTGCTTCTGATCGGCGATCCGGGCATCGCAAAGAGCCAGCTGCTCCGCTACGTGGTCAAGCTCTCACCCCGTGCCATCTACACGAGTGGCCAGTCTTCCACCTCCGCAGGCCTGACCGCTACCGCGGTCAAGGACGAGTTCGGTGACGGGCGCTGGACCCTTGAAGCAGGAGCACTGGTGCTGGCCGACATGGGGATTGCCGCCATCGACGAGATGGACAAGATGCAGAAGGAAGACCGGAGTGCTCTGCATGAAGCGATGGAACAGCAGTCGATCAGTGTCGCAAAAGCCGGTATTACTGCCACGCTCAAATCACGGTGTGCATTGCTCGGTGCTGCCAATCCCAAGTATGGACGGTTTGATGATTTTGCACCTATTGGTGAACAGATCAACATGCCCGCCTCACTTCTCTCCCGTTTCGACCTGATCTTTATCATGGGCGACAAGCCCGATGAGAAAAAAGACGGGGCAATTGCAGCGCATATCCTGAAAGCCCACAGCATCGGGGAGACAATCGTCCAGCACCGCAAATCACCCATCCCGGGAGTGACTGACGAATACATCACCGAGCAGCTCAAACCGGTAACCCCTGACATCGAGCCGGTCCTTTTCAGGAAATATGTCGCCTACGCAAAAAGAACATGTTTCCCCCGGCTCTCGGATACTGCCCGTGAGGCCCTTATCACCTATTACATGCGCCTCCGTGGCCTGGCATCCGAATCAAATAAGCCGGTTCCGGTGACCGCACGGCAGCTCGAAGCACTCGTCCGGCTTGCAGAGGCCAGTGCGCGGATTCGTCTCTCCAGGGATATTGAAACATCCGATGCTGAACGGGTCATCACCATCGTGGACAAGTGCCTCCGGCAGGTTGCGTACGATCCCAAATCAGGATCCTTTGATATCGACAAGGTGGTCACCGGCTACTCCAAGGGCAAGCGGGACCTTATCCGGAGGATAAAGGAAGTGATCCGGAGTATTGCCGATGAGAGCGGCAGGGTAAAGATCGATGAGGTCATAGAGGTGATCTCACAGGAAGGATTCGGAAAGGACGAGATACGAAAGCAGATCGATATGTTCCTCCGCCAGGGCGAGGCGATGGAACCGAAACCTGGTATCATCAAGCTCATCTGATCATCTCCTTTTTTCAGGGAAAGGTCTATACTAGATCATGGCAAGTGAGCATGATCAGGCAATATTTGAGGCAGCGATCAAACTCGGGGCTCTTTACCACCAGTGGGTCGGGACTCCCGTCTCACCTTCCACGGCAACAATCCTTGAAACAGCGATACAGGAGAGCGTAAGCCTCCAGCCCTTTGTTGTTGATATCCATGTCTCCCTTGATCGGTCTCAGATGACGGAGAATATCTTTGGCTATTCGGAGCTCAGGGGTACCATGTTAACCGTGAATATTATCACCAAGGTCGGCAGTTCCTGCTGCAATGCCCGGCTGCAGCGCAAGGGAGACTACCCCCTCATGGAGATTGTCTCGTGCTATGAAGAGTCCTGATTTCCCTATCACTGATGACCATATCCATATCGATCCCGTGAACGGGAGGGGGCTTGAAGCAGCAAAAGATTTTCTCCGTGCTGGAGGAACCCACCTCTTCCTTGTTACGAAACCCTCTTCGTCATTCGGTATTATCCCCCATAGTGGTGATGAATATGCTCTGGTATTTGACAAGACCATCGGGATCGCAGACCAGATCCGGGCTCTCGGGATCGGGGTATTTGTCGTCCTCGGTATACATCCCGCGGAGATAACCCGTCTCTCGGCCAATGTACCGCTCTCTGATACCATCACAACCATGAAGAGAGGGCTTGATATCGCGGCCTCATATATTGGAGAGGGAAGAGCAGTTGCCCTCAAGAGCGGACGGCCGCATTACCCTGTTCCTGACGAGGTGCTTTCCGCTTCCAATGAAGTGCTCTCCCATGCACTGACCCTTGCGGCTGATCTGAACTGTGCCGTACAGATCCATGCGGAGACCGGCCCCTGCACCGATATCATAGGGATGGCAGAACAGGCCGGACTGCCCCCCTATAAGGTAGTGAAGCATTATGCGACTCCGGATACACCACTGACTCCTTCGTTCCTCGCAACCCATCCCGATATCCCGGAACTCTCCCGTATGCACCGGGCATTCACCATGGAGACCGATTATATGGATGAGAACACCAGGCCGGGTGCGGTGATCGGTCCGAAATCGGTTCCCAGGATCACCCATAAACTGGTCACCGAAGGCCGTATCACCAAAGACGATGCCTGCCGAATTCATAAAGAAACGCCTGAAATGGTCTATGGCGTTGAGATAATTATCTGATTCAATCGGTCACGGCTCACATTTTAAGAACTCTCCTCTCCCATACTACTGATCGATGTACCTGAAGGTTCACCGGACTCCGGCCGGTGATGAAGTCGTTGCTGTGTGCGACAGGGAACTCCTCGATACGCGGATTCAGCATGGTGACATCGAGATCCATGTATCCGAAGCTTTTTACGGGAAGAGCCCTGCTACACCTGAAGAGGTGAGAACAGCGCTCCGGTATGCAGGGAATGTCAACCTCATCGGCGAGCGGACGATTGCCCTGGCAATCGAGATGGGACTCATAGGAACGACCGGATTTATCCGGATTGGATCAGTACCCCATGCCCAGATCATCAGGCTCTGAAAAGAAGATCAGGGAGAATATATGCCCCCGCTGCGGGGCTGCATCAGCTTCCGGTGAGCTCTGTGGCAGTTGCAGGATCCAGGAGAGCCCATGGTTCTCGTGCGAAAAAAGGGTCAGCTGTACCTTTTGCCCGACGTGCGGATCCCGGAAGGAGGGGGGTATCTGGACTGACAGTACGGCAGAACGGGAGGAGATAGCTCGGGAGCTTGTCCGTCGCTCGGTGCGGTTCATACCCGGTGTTGTTTCTCCTCTGCTGAAGATTACCATAAAGGATATGACCGTCAACCGGTCCCTTGCTGAAGTTATGCTCGAAGGAATCCTGTTCGCAGAACCAGTACATGCTCTATGCCAGGTTGAGATCCTCTGGCAGAAAGAGCAGTGCGACCGGTGCAACCGGATCTCCGGGAGCTACTATGAGGGAATAGTCCAGGTACGGGCCTCGGAGAGGAGACCCTATCGCCATGAACTCGGGATCGTGGAACGGATAGCCCGGGAGATCGAGGAGGGTTGCTATGCTTCAGGGGAACGTCTCTCGTTCATATCAGACATCGAAGAGACAAGGGACGGACTTGATATTACCGTTGGTTCCCAGCATATCGGGCAGGAGATTGCCACCGCCATCGTCCAGCGGCTGGGAGGCCGCTTTACCACCCACCCGAAGCTGGTAGGTGAACGGGCAGGGAAAAGGCTGTACCGGATCACCTACTCAGTCCGTCTCCCCCACTTCGGAAGAGGCGATGTCGTCGTTGTGAATGGGAGACCCGGCGTGGTGATCCATGCATCCGGAAAAGAGATCCGATACCGGGAGATCCCGACCGGTATCGACCGATCAGCCAGGGAGGACCGTGTCGAGCGGTATATCGGCTCGATACAAGATGCTCGGGAATACCTGATTACGTTTAAGGAGGGGAACACCATCGGGGTTCTTGACCCCGAGACCGGGACACCGCGGGAGTGCGCCATCCCCAGGGACACATCCGTGAAGCCCGGGCAGACGGTCAGGATCCTGAAGGACGGGAAAGACCTCCTGGTGGTTGGTGAACAGTGAGAGTAAGAGAGATCCCCTCCCGGGATCTTCCCGGGATTGCAGACGCGGAATGGCGGATGAGGGAGAGGAGTCCCTATGTCAGCAAGGGTATCGCGTACGTGCCGGTAAAAGACGGATATCCCGCGGACCGGGAGCTCTCCCCGAGAACCACGTACAAAGGCCGTGGATTTTACATGCTCGGGACGATTGCAGTCCTTCACGGGAGAGAACCCACCGGATCCGAGATACGGGAGATAGAAACATGGAAGAGACCGACCGGGATCATCTGGATCAGGTCTTACAGCGGCAGGGAACGGATCCCCGATGCCCGCATCATCTCCGGTACATCACACGAAGTATGCCACCATGAACTGGGAATGGCATTCTGGCTCGATCCTGCACGGGTAATGTTCTCGCAGGGTAACAGGGAAGAGAAACGGTGGATGATGCAAAGGGTAACACCAGGTGAGCGTGTTGCCGATATGTTTGCCGGGATCGGGTATTTCAGCATCCCTTCAGGAATAGCCGGTGCCACCGTCCATGCGATGGAGATCAATCCTGTCGCGTTTCGTTACCTTCTCAGAAATATCAGAGAGAACCGCCTGGATGACCGTATTTCAGCCGGACTCGGGGACTGCAGGGACCTCCTTTCCGGGGCCTATGACCGGATCATCATGGGTCATTTCGATTCCCTCCTGATGCTCGATGCTGCGTTGGATCATATGAGGGAGGGGGGTATGATTCATGTGCATACGGCCGGCAGGAATCCGCCGGTCATTCCGGAGCAGTACCGTGACCGCTGCAGGGATGGGGGAACAGTCAGGAGAATAAAAAAGGTAGCCCCGCACACATGGCATTATGTTCTTGATGTGAGGGCCGGATGATGGGTGCAGGAAGTCTTTCTGGAAAACGGATAATCCTCGGCGTGACTGGGAGCATTGCGGCAGTAGAGACGGTCCGTCTCGCCCATGCACTGAGGCGCGAGGGGGCGCTCGTAACCGCAGTCATGACATCGGCAGCAACCCGGATTATCCACCCGGATGCGCTGACCTATGCAACCGGCAATGATGCAATCATCGCACTCTCCGGGCATGTGGAACATGTCGGATTCTGCGGTGACGGGGGATGTGCTGATCTCCTGCTCATCGCCCCGTGTACGGCAAACACGCTCTGCAAGATTGCCGGCGGTATCGATGACACCCCTGTCACCACCTTTGCGAGCACGGCTCTCGGTTCAGGAATGCCGGTCGTAGTGGCCCCTGCCATGCACGAAAGCATGTACCGCCATCCCGGCGTACACGAATGTATCAGGCGTCTCTCATCGTGGAATGTCACAGTCATCCCCCCCAGGATTGAGGAAGGGAAAGCCAAGATCGCAGATATCGATGAGATCATCCTCTGGTGCTGTCGTGCTCTACCGGAATCCCCGCTTCGAGGAAAGCACGTATTGATCACGAGTGGTCCGTGCAGGGAACCGGTGGATGATATCCGTGTACTGACCACGCGTTCATCAGGGCGTATGGGCAGGGAACTTGCCCTCCAGGCGTTCCGCCTCGGAGCGGATGTCACCGTTGTCCACGCAGGGAAGATCCCGAATGTCAGGAATATTCCCGCAGAGACTGCACGCGAAATGCACGATGCTGTACACAGGGTATGTGCTGATCGGGTTCCCGACATCTACCTCAGTGCCGCAGCAATCTCGGATTATGCCCCTGACTATTATAAGGGGAAGATCCGGAGCGGGCAGATTCTTTCCATTCCCCTCCACCCGCTCCCAAAACTCATCGATGAGGTCTTCGAACGATATGACACGACAGTGGTCGCGTTCAAACTCGGAGAGGACGAGGGAGGGGGGGCAGACCAGCTGATTGCAAAGGGTGCACGTCTTGTTGTTATGAACGGTCCGGAAAGTATGGGATCCGATACTACCGATGCAATTATCTCCTCCACTACGGGAAGGGAGGAGGTACGAGGAACCAAGAGGGAACTTGCAGCCCGGATATGGGAGAGGATTCTTATGCTTCCCCATTCGTAAGGCAGCGAATCCTGGAGAACAGAATCAAGAACGGGATCAGGACAGAGGAGTACACCAGCCATGAGATCAGGAGAGCCCGTAGCTGCATCAGTCACCGCCTATTGCCCCGGCCATATTTCCGGGTATTTCAGGCCGGTGACCGGATCCGGATACCGGACAACCGGCAGTATCGGCGCCGGGATCGTGATCGAGGAAGGGGTGACCGTCTGTGCAAGTCCCTCTGATATCACCTCCATTGCAGCCAGACGCCTTTTCGAGGACGGGAACGTAAGGGAGTTCTTGCATGATGCTCCCCCTCTCTCCTATGTGGCCGGGCGCCTTGGTGTTGCCGTGCATATCGAGACTGAATGTTATCTGCCGATAGGGGCAGGGTTCGGGCTGTCTGCAGCAGCGCTGATGGCCTCGGTGTCTGCTATCAATGCACTGTTCAACCTCGGGATGACCAGGGACGCCTGTGCCGGGCTTGCCCATGAAGCTGAGATTGTTCACCGGACAGGGCTTGGTGATGTTGCTGCATGCCAGGGCGGTGGCCGCGATTTCCGTACAGGACCCGGTATCGGGGCTGATATCAGGAGATTCCATGACCTGCACGAGCCCCTGTACGCCATCAATTTTGGGCCGCTCCCGTCTCCTCTCATCCTCGGTTCACCGGATGCGCTTTCGCGTGTCAGTGCTGCCTATCCGGAGGAGTATCCCGGGTCTCCGGAACTATTTTTCCGGCTCTCTTACGGATTTGCACAAAAGAGCGGGCTGCTCACCCAGGAGCTCACCGATCTCATCGCAGAATGTATGAGAGAGCATATCCCGGCAAGCATGACCATGCTCGGGAACGGGTTATTCGCCATGGGTGAGGGGGCATCTGACCTTTTCGGGTCATATGGCGAGGTGCTAAAGCTTCATGTGGCATCCCGCGGCGTCAGGATCCTGGAGGTATCCCCGTGATCCCACAGGACCATCCCCGGTACCGTTCGCTCATGGTGAGAGAACACCTTGCCCGGTGTGCAGCAGAGGGTATCCTTTCCCTTGAAGGGCTTACCGCCCATGGCCGCGGTGAGGCGTTCGATTACCTGATCGGTGAAAGGACCATGGAGAGTGCACTCCTGGCAGAGAAGACCGCTGCTGCACTCCTCATCCTTGCCAGACGGCCGGTCATCTCGGTAAACGGCAACACGGCAGCACTTGCCGCCGGCAGCATCGCGCTCCTGCAGAATGCCTCGAACGCTGCAGTCGAGGTGAACCTCTTTCACAGAACCGAAGAACGTGTCAGGAAGATCACAGCCCTCCTTGAAGACCACGGCGTACAGGTGTTGAAAGGTGAAGCCGAACGCCTCCTCCCGCTCACGCATGACCGGGCTCTCTGCCTCCCCGGTGGAATCGGTTCCGCAGATGTCGTTTTGGTTCCCCTTGAAGACGGGGACCGTTGTCAGGCACTTGTGAACATGGGAAAGACCGTCATTGCGATCGACTTAAATCCGCTCTCGAGGACAGCGATGACGGCAACCCTGACGATCGTTGATGAGGTAACCCGGGCGCTTCCGCGTATGGGCCGGTTCTGCAGAGACCTTACAAAGGAGGAGATACAAGTACTCGCTACCGGATATGACAACCGGGAACTCCTCCGGTCCGCCATCCGCGAGATCCGTTCGAGGCTTGACCATGCTCTGGATTGAAAAATACCGGCCGAAGAATTTTGAGGAAATACTGGGTCAGGATCACGTGGTTGCCCACCTGAAGAAAGCAGCATTGTCCGGCGATGTCCCGCACCTCCTGCTCACCGGGCCTCCGGGTACGGGGAAGAGCGTCGCTGTCGAATGCCTTGCATACCAGTTATTCGGGGACAGGATGGAAGAGAATCTCACCATCATCCAGACCGCTGACCTCTTCGAACAGGGGAAGAAATACCTGGAAGGGGATGAGCGGTACGAACACCTCTACAAAAGGGACCAGAGTCTCCTTTCCAACTTCAAGAATATTGTCCGTTGGTATGCCTCAATCCGGCCCCTCGATTCAGAGTTCCGCATCATCGTGTTCGAAGCGGCATCGGCCATGACCCGGGAAGCGCAGCAGGGAATCCGGAGAATCATGGAACGGTACTCGAGGACCTGCCGCTTTGTCTTCGTCACCAGCAGGCCCTCGGCGCTCATACCGGCGATCACCTCACGGTGCCTGCCGTTCTTCTTTGTCCCGATCGGGAGTGAGGTGGTGGGAAAGCACCTCCATGCCATCCTGTCAATGGAATACGGCAATAACCCTCCCCTTTCCGATGATGAAACCGACCTGGTCATCCAGGCGGCAGCCGGAGACATGAGAAAGGCTGTAATGCTGCTCCAGGTCAGTGCCGGTGAAGGCTGCCTGGGCGACCTCGTACGGTGTTCCCAGACCGAAACAGGCCAGATTGCACAGGCCGCGCTTACCGCGGTAAGAACCGGCGACATGCAATCGGCAGTCCGCAGGTTTGAGACCCTTATGATCGAGTATGGCCTCACCTCCCGTGAGGTTCTCCATGAATTCCGCACGGCAGTAAGGAGAGAGTATAACGATCCCAGGCTTGCAACCGCCATCGCTGATACCGATTATACCCTTACTCACGGCAACAACGAATATCTCCAGCTGAATGCCATGATGGCCCGAATCGTTGCAGAGGTATTCTCCTTACCGGGGTAAGAGGAGAAAGGAGGTTAGCTGAGGGAGGTGAGATGACGGACGATCCGTCTCTTCTTCTCCAGTGCCATGTCTGCCGCTTTTTCCACGGCCATTTTCATCGCTCCAAGATCGGCCGGGTGCCGGTCTACCACTTTTTTTACCGGAGTATAGGCTGACTCCCTGAAGCGGGGTGAGAAATCCTGCTCCTTTCCATCCCTCACAAGGTATGCACCGGGGCTGCCTTTTTCAATGTTCCCTACCTCAACAATACGGACACCGGCATCGCTGATAATCTCTTTGAGTGCGGGCACTGCATGACCTGGTGACACGATCAGGAGTGAATCAAGCGAGACGCCGAGGTAATCGATCTCCAGTGCATCCAGCATTTCCTGGACCTTCGCATCGGCGATACCCCTGACACGCTCTTCATCGATAATGACACGACATCCTGCAGTCTGTGCAAGTTCATGCGCATCACCGCGGAGCCCCCCGTTTGTCACATCGGTCATGGCATGCACCTCTCCGATAGCTGAGCTCCCAAGGAGAGCTTCCGCTGCCTTCAGGAATTGCAGGTTAATGGTCCGCTCCACAACATCAGGAAATCCTGAATAAATCGCGGCGGTGGCGATCGTTCCTCCCCCGGCACCCTCGGTCATCATGATCACATCTCCAGGCGCTGCTCCCTTCCTTGGGGTGAGATGCCGGGCGATGCCAACGGTTCCCACGCACCCGGTCATCCGTTCACCCAGCACCATGTCACCGCCGATCCGGAGCGTGGAACCGGAAACCAGGGGAACCCCCATCATCTCTCCGACCGTGGTCACACCGGCAGTATATTCGAATATCTTGGCAACATCGCCGTCATCGGCCACATGAATGTCGGAAAAGAGCAGGATCGGTCTTGCCCCCATCACGTAAGCATCGCGCAGTGTTGCCCTTGTTGCGTGAAACCCGGCAAGGAATGGAAAGTCTGAAAGTCGGGAGTGCATACCATCAACCGCACAGACCACGTACCTGCCGCTCGCGGTTCCTGCAACTTCCACAACTCCTCCATCATCCATCTCATCAACACCAACCGCAGCCCCGGTCCTTCCGATCACCCGGGCTATCTGGCGGTGAGCGAAAAAGTCGCCGCTGCCACGGGAACCAACACCAAAATTCCCCATGGTGACCCCCGAACGATGATACGTGAAGTAGTCACCACCGATCCCTGTGGAATTTTTGACCTCGTTGATGACCGCCTGGGCAAACCGTTCTGCATACTCCTGATCCTCGTCCGGTTTGAAGACACGGATCTGGCCTGCGAGGGCCTCACGGATAGTCTCCTCTGACATACCCTGACGAAAACCCCGGCGGACGTATTCCTCAATATCCATATGGCTATCTTTCGCCTTCGTGAATAATAAGCCTAGAGAGTGCCAGAGAGGGCATCAGCCAGAACTGCATCTGGCAACATGGGGGGGCAGGATACGGCACGATGACAGACAAGGGGCGTTTCGAAAAAGAAAATAAATGGATAGTAGTATTTACGGTCTGTGTGGATAACCGAACCCCTCAATTTCCCGGGGCAGTCTGAATGTTTTCAGGAAGCCGGTATGAAGATATGCATATCGCAAGTGAAGAACAGAAGTGCATGGCACTTCCATATGTTAACCTTGATTAATTAACTCGCAAATGGAGTTAATTTATCGCTTGAAATTTAAAAAGAACGATTAGATAATTATATCTTATGACAGGAATAACAGCCAGTCGTATAAAGGTGTTTTCATGGACATGAAGTACGTACAGACGACCTGCCCCTACTGTGGGACGGGTTGTACCTTCAACCTCGTGGTGAAGGACGGGAAAGCGGTAGGCACGGCACCGTACCAGCGCTCCCCGGTCAAC
>JAJRBU010000217.1 GCA_028679315.1 Methanoregulaceae archaeon | reverse complement strand
ACTCTGCCACCCCGATATCGCCCTCCTCCCGATCGGTGGCCGGTTCACCATGGGGCCGGAGGAGGCAATGATTGCAGCCCGTTATATCGGAGCTCCCATAGTAATTCCCATCCATTACAATACCTGGCCGGTCATCCGGCAGAACCCGGATCAGTTCAGGAAAGCCCTTGAGCGGACCACCGATATCAGGGTAAGGATACTCTCTCCCGGTGAGACGACAACAATTTAAAAAAAGGACGATATTCCCTGGCTATTCCTTAGCCCTGCCTTTATCCTGTCCCTGGATCATGTGGAGCCTCAAAATCCCGTTGCACGAGTTGCAGATATAATACTCCTGTGTCCAGCAGCTGGTACAGGCCCATCTCCCGCACAATGTACATTGTTTCAGCTCGGTGGCAAGGAAGGTACTGTTGCAGAGGTCGCAATGGTACCGTGAGAAACTGGAGGCATCTTTCTCAGGGGGTTCCCCCTGCTTCCTCATGACGGTAACATCGTTCCGGACGCGTGAGAAGAGGTCGGGGTCTTTTTTTGACCCCCTGGCATCACTTTTTCCCGGTTTGTTTTTCCAGAGCATCCAGCCGATCCTCCATCCCCTTCAGACTCTCCTCCATCGACTCGGAAAAATCCTTCAGCGATGCCACTTTTGCTTCATTCGTGTCAAGGATCTGGTCCTTGGACTGCCTGAATGACTGGAGCTTTGTCCGGCTGACAAGCGACCATTCCTCGATCATCAGCTCGAACCTGCGGTCAAGGTACTCATCCACCCTGCTCTCCATCGGCCGGGCGAGCGATACATCGCCTTTTGCCCCCCGCCAGTAGTAGTAGATCACAAACAGGAGTAACGCGACGACAATGACGATCAGGGCAGCCTCGAGGGGAGTCATCGCTTTGCCTCCCTCAGACGGGAGAGACGCTCTTCGAGATTATCGAGCTTTATCTCGGCACTGGTCTCGAACGACTCGATCTGCTTTGTCGTCTCCTCGATCCTATTGAGCCTGGTCTCGAAATCGCTGAGATCATTCTGGGTTGCGAGGTCCCAATCCTGGATCAGGTTCTTCATCCTCCGGTCCAGATAGGCATTCATGTAGCTGTCCATGCCGACCATTATCTGACCTCCAGCTCGCGGATCCCCGCTTCAAGAGCGGCCGCCCGCTTCTCGATCTCGTCCCTGCCTTTCTCGAGATTCCGTATTTCGGTGGTCACCATGTCCAGCCTGTCATCGAGATCATCGAGGGTATGGGTGGTGATGAGCCCCCACTCGCTGATGATCGCGGACATGTGGGCGTCAAAATAACGGTCGAGGCTCTTGTCCATGGTGGGGAGCTTCGCATCGATCTTCCCCGGAATCGCCGCTAACGACTCCTTGAATGAGGATTTCTTTGCAGTCTCTGCAGGTGCACTCTCAAACATCATGATCACCTGAGTTTCTTCTCCTCATCTTTGATCTTGTCGACCATCCGGTCGAGCTTTGTGATGGTCACCTTGTTCTCAAGCCGCTCGATCCTCTTGTCCACCGCACTGTGCTTTGCAAAGATATCGGTTGCAAGGGCAGCATTCTCCTCATCGAGTGTCCGGATCTCCGCCATCTGTTCGGGAGAGACACGGAAGAACGGGGTCCCCCGCTGGGCCATCTCGGCCTTCATCAGGTTGAGTTTCTCCTTCTCGAGATCGATCTCGGCAAGCTTTGGTGTGTTCCGCCAGAGCCTGATCTCCTTGATCATGTAATACACGATGACAAGGATGATGATGAGGAGAATCACCCAGAATACCGACGTGAACCATCCCCAGTAAGGGGATATCGACGGCGGAATCGTTGCGGTCGGGACCGGCGTTATCGTGGTGATTTCAAGTTCGGCCATACCAGTAATCCCCGTTCCTTACAGTTCCTTGCCTTCCTTTTTCGGGGTGACTTTTCCTGCCACGTCCTTTGCACCCTTCTCAACGGTCTTTCCTGCTTTCGTTGCCCCTTCTTTTACAGTCCCACCAACCTTGACCGCACCTTCCTTAACGGTAGCACCAGCAGCGCCTGCACCCTTGGTGATCTTCTCGGTCCATGTAACCTTCCGGATAACCGAGATGGTATCCCCCTCGGCTACACCAAGCGCAGCAATATCCTCCGGGGAGAGCATGATGACTGACTTGTCCACCATCTTATCACCATACCCGGTGACTGCGACCGTCTTTGTCTTTTTATCCCAAACGGTAGGGTATTGTGCGAGGAGAAGTGCTTCTCCCTCTTTGGCTCCGATCATCGGCAGGACTGTCTCATGGACCCGAGCCCGGCCATGACTTGGAAACGTCCGTACCTTCACCTTCAATGTAACTGATCCTTCCATAGCAGTCAAGACTAGCATCTTAAACTATTAATGCTTTATCAAGTCACCGGCGGAAATTATGTAAATTCCCGGAAAAGGTATATAAAACGATAAAATAATGAAAAGTGAATTATTGCTGTATTTGATACCTATCGCGGTTCAGGGAATCCAGAGTATCGGAAGAAAAATATTGAGATTTAAAAATCTGTCATAACCCGGAACGGGGAGAAAAGATGATCTTGGTGTAATTAGGTAATGATTATCTCTGGTTTTTCGTGTATCAGACAGACCTATGCTTATATATATCCAGGGTGGGAATTATCGATTGTATGCTTGATATAAATAAAGTAAAAGGATTTCTTATGTCGCCCACCGAGACATTCCGGGCAAGCAAGGGGGACTCGCTTGCCGGGGCATTTCGGTATTACACGATACTGCTCGTGATCTGGACGATCCTCGCAGCCATCGTCTGGATGGTGATGGGGTATCTTGCGTTCCAGGATGCCATCATCCGTATCGGGAATATGGGGTTTTTCGGCAGCCAGATTGCAGAGGCGCTTTCCAACTTCGGCGCGTTTGTCACAACCTTCCAGCTCTTTACCGTATACGCTTTCTTCTTCCTGTCCCTGGTGGGAGTATTCTTCATTGCCTTCTTCTGGCATGTCTTTGCACTTCTCTTCGGGGCCAAGCGGGAATTTAAGCAAACCATCAAGACCACGATGTATGCTTCCACACCCTTCTTCATCATCGGGTGGATACCATATATCGCCGTCATCGGATGGCTTTGGTACCTGGTGCTCATGATCATCGGACTCTCGGAGAGCCAGGAGATGACCATGGGTGAAGCAGCCATGGCCATCGTGGTGCCTATCATCCTCGTGATTATCGGGGTAGTCATCTGGAGTGGGGTCATAGCCACGCTGATGACTGGGATTTTGGGAGTTTTCACCTAAAAAAATCGAAAGGGTTCAATCAAGGTTACGATCCCCTCCGGGTTCAGTGAACCTTAGAGGGATTACTCTGTTTTATTTTGTTTACTCACTCTACCAATTAGGCACGTGGCTTCCTGCAATAGCACACTCTTTTCACATTAAAGCATCATTTCTATGGAAAGGCAGGGTTGAGGCCAATGGTTTCATTGCAGAATCCTCACCAAAAGTCGTTTTCTCTTACCCCTGTAAGCCTGTGAAAAATGGACTGTTCGGCACAATAAAAGGGTGATGCATTGGCCCTGGGATGACCAAAATGCTAAAAATATCTAGGTTGACCTTTCAATCCAAAATATAAGTGAAA
>JAJRBU010000164.1 GCA_028679315.1 Methanoregulaceae archaeon | reverse complement strand
TAACGACAGCCAGCGTTCAGTGGAAAGCAGGAGTGCCGTTCTCTTCCAGATTTTTTTTGGAAAATAAGACAAAAATTCTGAAATTGAGGGGGAGTATCAGACCAGGGTACATCTTCCAGACCTGGCTTCAAGGTACCGATATCAGCTCAGGATACTGGAAGCACCTTCGGCAAGGACGATCATCAGGAGCGATGCGAAGAAAAAACCGGTGACCGTGAAGAGAATGGAAAGGATCCGATCCCACCGGAGAATCCAGGCAATTGCCGGTGTCCCATACAGTCCAATCCCCGGGATCCATGCGATCAAAATGCAGGATACGGGACCATACCGGTGCAGGGACTGGTGCTCCTGCATCTTCTCCTCAACCCCTTCGATCCAGCGGCGTATCCGGTCTGACGTGAGGGCGAAGGTTTGGAGCGCCTCCCATATCGCGAAGCAGATGCCGAATGCAAAAGCGATCATAATCCCGAGCACCAGCCATGGATCAAAATCAAGGATCACCCCGACTGGTGCGGCAAGTGCCTGGAGGACAGCGATGGACCCGATGAAGGAGAGCACGGATGTGAGGGATTCTCCGGAAAAAAAACCGAGGAGCAGGGGAATGCCAATGGCGATGAGCAGGACGGCGGCGAGGATCTTTCCGATCTGCACCTCGATAAGGGTGCTCTTCTTCTGCTCCATGGAATGCATAAAGGTTGCTTCTGGGGAATATATACTCCGGCATTTTCAAAGCGATTGAAAGGGCTTGAGCTCCATTGCTTATCCTCCTCTTTCAGAATGCGGTTTGAAGGAACCTGGTCGGATTATGCTTTTTTTGACCAAGAGAGGGAGGTATTATCTCTCACTTCACGGAAAGGCATTCTTATGGAAATCAAGTCTCCACGGTTGGATATCTTCACTATCGTCGTTATTTTTCTGATCCTGCTCACCGTCTTCGTTATCTTCTTCCCGCTTGCCAGCCCGATTATACTGGGTATGACCCTTGCGGTGGTGTTATCCCCTCTCCACAAGTGGTTCTCCCGGAGGGTGAATGAGAAGGCATCAGCTGCCCTCGTCACCATGATCGCGTTCCTGGTGAGTGCCGGCCTCCTCTCTGTAATGGTGAGTATGTTACTCTCGGGATCCGGAATGCTGATCGATCAGATCTCTACCATTATTGCCTGGCTGGACACTGTTGCCCCTCATTCCCTCATCCCTGGCTCTTCAGCCGGAAATGCAATCGAATCAATCGTTAGTTTCCTCAAGCTATTCCTGATCCCTCTGCTCACCAACATCCCTGGGATGGTCTTTTTTGCCTTCATCTTCTTTGTAAGTGTTTTTCTCTTCCTCCTCAAGGGACCGGTCATTGCGCAGGAGATCCGGCAAGCTCTTCCAGCAAAACTGGATACATCCATTGGAAAGATCTCCGGGTTGACGGTAAATACCCTCTATGCGGTTTATATTGTCACCGTCGAGGTTGCCCTGCTTACCTTTGCAATCGCCCTGCCGGTCTTCTATCTGATGGGATACCCTGCATACCTTCAGCTTGCCATCCTTGCTGCGATCTCCCAGTTTGTCCCTATCATCGGTCCTTTCATCGTGATGGCATTCATTGTCCTCTTCGAGCTCGCATCAGGCGATACGAATGGTGTATTGATAGCAATTTTTATCATTTACCCGCTCGTACTCTGGCTCCCTGGATCGTATATACGGGCCAGGCTGATGGGAAAGAGGGTGGCAATCCATCCCCTGTTGCTCATGATTGGGATCATAGGTGGAATTTCGGTGATGGGCATACCCGGACTGATTTTCGGACCGTTCTTCATAGCGCTTCTCATATCTGCATACAAGATTCTGATCGACCAGATGATGATGGCAAAGGCATTACATGAAAATTCAAAGGAAAATTCCGGATAATTTTTTTTCAGGACCTGGTAGAATTCATCTCAATCCGGTAGGAATGGATTCTTGTTCTGGATTGAATAAGGGTTAATGAATTTATCGTCTCAAAAGCTTCGTATTTTATTAATAGTCCACTACGAAATATACGATCCCAATATGAGCCTCAAAAGGAGCCTTGCGGGGATTATCCCGGATGACAAGATTGCCCTGCTCTCGGACCGGTACGAGGTCATCGGGGACGTGGCGATCGTCAGCATCCCTCCAGGGCTTGAGGCATATCAGGCAGACATCGCTCTTGCGCTCATCTCAAAACGGAAAAATGTCAGGACGGTACTCCGGAAATCGGGAAAACTCGAAGGGGAAGAGCGGATTCCTTCGTTTGAAGTCCTCATCGGATCCGGCACGATTACAGAACATCATGAATTCGGATACCGTTACAGGCTGGATGTGGCAAAAGTCTTTTTCAACAGCCGCCTTGCCACGGAACGGATGAGGGTAACCGCAAAGGTCATGCCCGGGGAGCGGGTGCTCATCCCGTTCTGTGGTGTTGGCCCCTTCGTGATTCCTGCAGCAGCAAGGGGAGCAACAGTGGTCGCTGTTGACTGGAACCCTGATGCATTCACCTGGCTCTTACTAAACCTGGAACTGAATCAGGTATCCGGCCGGGTTCAGGCAATCAACGATAATGCCTTTCGTATCCCCGATCTTGTGCATCCGGATTTTAACCGTGTGATCTCACCGACTCCCTACGGTATGGATAAGATACTGGATACCCTTGCCAGAATGGTAAAAAAGGGGGGATCCATCCATTTCTATACCTTCAAATCAGGGAGGGAGATCGAACCATTGCAGAGATCATTCAGGGAGAGAGGCCTTACCTGTCCAACGTACCACGATTGCGGGTTTGTGGCTCCAGGGATCTGCAGGTATGTCTTTGATTTGATAAAGGAGTGACCCTTTCTAACCTGCCGTCCTCCCTTGGTGGATAGCAAATCCGCCGGATTCGATTTCATGAATGAACGTATGAGATAGCAGATATTCCTGTAACCTGAGTAATTTGGGATGAGGGATTGTTTGACCAAGATACCCCCCTTAGTTGAGAGGGAAATGGAGGGGAAAGCAGTCTTTTTTATATCACCCATTTCAGGGATTTTCCACCCATCTCGAAAGGCTGCCCATTCGCCTGAATGCTTCGACCAGGGGGAGCCGTATCCCTGACCGCCTGGCATTCAGATAGAATCTCCACCGGTCCCTGAGCCGCGGACCAGTCACCTTCCCCTCCATAAGCAGGTAATCCAGAGTCTCACGTTCGTCTCTCATCCATGCAAACCGTGCAAGGACAGCTCGTTCATACCGCTTCTTATCCGGCCAGCTTTCAGCAAGGATCCTCGCACATTCCATCGAGTACACAATTCCTTCACCGGTAAAGGGTGCGACCGTCCCGATTGATTCACCCACACCGATGATCCGCTGGCGTGTTCCGTCTTCTTTCGATTGCAATGTGGAGAAAGGGAGCGAGGAATAGGGTGAGGCTACCCTGACCACTCCCCTGCAGCTGCAGATCGGCGTAAAGGAATAGCGGTGAGCCTGCTCATCGTAATAGTGTTGCAGGATGGCCTCGTGCTGGTCCATTCGGATTCCTCCAACCCCGATATGGTACTCCCCGTTTCCGAGGGGAAAGATCCAGAGATATCCAAGTCCCGGGATCCGGGTGCCATACACCCCTGCCCGGAGCGGATCGCCTCCCAGGGGCTCGACCTTCACCCGGTACTGCAGTGTTGGAAGGACCAGGTCCGACCTGCAGGGAGGCAGGAACGCCCGGGTGATCCCTGTTGCATCGACGATGATATCGTAGTCACCTGCATCCCGGATATCAAGAAGATGGCGATGAAGGGTGAGACCGGCAGAGAGATCCCTCAATAGGCGGGGCTTGTTGATGGTGCAGAGCGGTGTTCGGGCGACGAGTCCATCAAACTCCATGGAATCCATCGAGTCCATACAGTAATCGGCCAGGTCGAGATCAACGGTCGCAAGATATTTCCCGATGCCGGCAGGAGCACCCCATCCGCAGGACCGGTACCCGCAGGACGTGCCATGATCCATGCTGTCATAGAGATCGGCTTCGATTCCCCTCTCTCCCAGTAGGTGGGATAGGTATGTACCTGCGATCCCGGCGCCTGCAATTGCTATGTTCACCCGATCGCTCCTCGGATAACCCGAACCTTTTCATCGTTCATTTCCTGCCAGGAGGATTATTCAATTCAAGAGAATCCTCGTTCCTCGGTTATACTATGATAGGCTTCGTTCTGCAAATACTATCTGATCTCAAGGATTTGCGTAGTTCCGTGTCTTTTAAGAAAAGAATAGTTGGAATATCAAATTTTACTTATTTGTGTCATGCACTGTTCTCATGCGTCATCAAGAAAGTGAGAGATTCTTGGGTATCTGATATCCCCCTAATTGTGATCTCAACTTATCCTTACGGCGATCTCATCCGTTTTACAGATTCCAGGATCGGCAGGATTAATGCCTTCCGGATCCTGATTCTCCCGTATATTGGATGAAGGGGTTTTTATGAAAATCGTGGGAATCATCGCCAGTCCACGGGGCCGCGAGAGCAATACCCTGAAGCTCGTCAACGGGGTGCTGAAGGGCGCCCGGGAGGAGGGAGCCTTGACCGAGCTCATTGATCTGTATTCGCTGAATATCGAGTACTGCAGGGCGTGCGGGAATTGTTATGCCAAGGGCGACTGCACGCTGTATGATGATTTTCCTGATCTCTTCGATACCCTGATGGATGCTGACGGGATTGTGCTTGGGGCACCGAACTATATCGACTCGATCCCTGCCCCGCTCAAGGCCGTATTTGACCGGATGGCTGATGCCATCCACTGCCAGATGTTCTACGGGAAATTCGGCTGCTCGTTCTGCACAGCAGGCGGGAGTAACCATGATCCGGTCGTGGAGTACATGAACCATGCCCTCTCCTCGCTTGGGACCATCACGGTCGGGGGAGTGGGAGTTGCCATGAGCGATGGGGAGGAAGGGCTCAATGCCGGAGTCCGGGAATCGGTCGAACTCGGGAGGAAGCTGGTCCGGTCCATCCGCGGAGAGTTCCAGTATCCCGGGCAGGAAGAGGCACTCCTGCAGCGGCGGGATTACTTCAGGCAGCTGGTGCTGTGGAACAAGGATACGTGGACTCATGAATACGACTGGTACCTGCAGATGGGCTGGATAACGCCGGAGAAATAGGGACCGCGGCGACCGGTGACAGAGGTAAGTTTGGTTCCTCTCCCCTTTTTCCGGGAACCTCCAAATGGTTCACTGTGTAAACGATGATTCCCCATCGCTAAAGGAACCGGATACTGGTTCTTCCAGATTGTTACGGTTCGATCTGCTTTTCCAGTCTCCCGGCCAAAAAAAGGGTAACCGTACCTCCACTCTCCGAGACGACGATCCCGATCGACCGGGTGATTTTTGTCATGGCTGCTACCGAGGCGTGGCGGGTGCCGAACCCTTCAGGAATATCGATCTCCGTGATATCAGCGAGCAGGTGCCGGGATGATGCATGGACAAACCCGGATCCATCGATCACAAAGGCACCGTCAAGCAGCGCGAGGTTCTTCATATTCTCGACAACCCCGCGATCCTGTACCATCCTCTGGGAGGGAACTTTTCCCTCGAACGCATTGATTGAGGCCTGCCGTGAGTGTGCCATCACCTTCTCTGAATCTCCAATGACAAATGAGGTCCCGATTTTTCTGGTCTCTCTCCCTCCCCTGCCGAGTTGGATCGCCGTATGGAATACAATATCAAAGACCTCTTCTGCGACATCGGTCCCCTGGAGGATCCGGGATTTCCAGTGACTGGCCGCTGGTGCTGGGGTTGGGGAGGGATCGCTGCCACTGATGTCCTGTCCTATCCATACGATTCCTGCCATGGTTCCGGAGCGATCACGACAGGTGATGGCATTCCATGCAGCCCAGAGATGATCCCCGTTCTTTTTCCTGTTCTCGAGGATGTGCAGGGCTGAATTCTCGCGATCGGATCCTGGATCATGGAGGAGCACGGTCATGTCTTTTGCCGAACGTGAACCCGTGTCGGTAATGACACCGATAATGTTTTTCCCGCTCACCTCCCCGGGGTTGTAGCCGAAGGTTGTCTCTGCCCGGCTGTTCCAGAAGGTGATCACCCCGTCCGGATCAGTCCTGATGATCACCTGGTCCATTTTCTGGAGAATGTCCAGGTATTTCATCTCGTTCTTCGCCATCTTCTCCTGGTACGTGCTGACCGCCCACTCCAGGTATCGTCTCTCGTGGTCGTCTTCGATCACGACAAGGTGGCCTTTCTGAGAGTTCATCGGATTCAGGCGTCGCATCCGAAGGGTGCATTCCATGGGCTCGCCCGATCTCCGGACAAGGGAACAACGGGCTCTCCCCCATCCCCCTGAATCCCGGCTCCGCGAGAGCATGGTGATACCCTCCCGGTACTGCTGGTCATCGGTGAACAGTGAGGAGAATGCTCTCCCGGCCAGTTCGTTCTCACTCCTTCCGAGGATCCTTTGAGCCTCCCGGTTCGTCCACTGGATCGTATTCCGGAGCAGGTAAAGGATGCCGGTCATGGATTCGTCAACGATTGACTGGAGGATCTCCGTGTCCGCTTGGAACCGGATAAAATCCCGGTGGTACGCATCGATTCTGATGAGCAATCGCCCCAGCGTATCAAACTGCTCTTCGAGCGACTCTTCGGGCGATGAATGATAGGAGAGCGAGGTCTCTGGTGTTTCTATCTCGAACAGGAATGAAAGGTTCTCATGGGGATGGATGGTGTTCTGCGACGAATTCGTTCTCCAGAAGAGCCATATCCTGGTTCCCTCTGATTCTCCGGCATGTGGAAGAAGAAGGGTGCTGGCCGGTGCGATGATGATATCAAACCCGGTCTTTCGTATCCGGTGTTCGAGTTCCTCCCTCGAGTATACCCGTGTCACCGTAAACCGGGGCCTGGCCTGGAAATGGAGCCTGATTGCGTT
>JAJRBU010000089.1 GCA_028679315.1 Methanoregulaceae archaeon | reverse complement strand
CTCCCACTCCAGTTCAGTCTTTCTGGGATCGGTATCCTGAAGCAGGGCTCATCGCATTGCTCATCCTGGTTCTTCTCCTGTCAGGCTATGCCTATTACTCATACCAGAAAGAGCAGGCGGGCAATCCCCCTGAAGAGAAATAATTTTTGTAAGGTCCCTCCTCTTCCCCTTTTTTTACTATACCCTGAAAAAAAATACCAGGCCGCACAAAGGTATGCGTTTATTGCACCGCTACTATCCTCTCATCAGGCCATCTTCAAAAGCATGACTGTATTCCTGAAAGGGTGCTCTTCCCGATGTGGTTGCTTTTACAACAGTTGCAATAGCAACCATTATCCCCCTTGCTTCCCGACCTTCAGATACATTTTCCATGACCCTTCCCTCTGACATTCCCCTCGGAGCACTCATCTCTCTCCTGCACCGGAGCCATAGCAATGTCCTCAACGCCAGGCTGAAGCCGCTCGGGCTCTCTGCCGGCCAGTTCCCGATCCTTCTCGTCCTCTCCCGGCGGGAGGGCATCTCTCAGGACACCCTTGCCCGGTACTTCTCCCTTGATAAGGCAACCATCGCCCGTGCTCTTCGCCGCCTCGAGGAGGACGGTTTTCTCTGCCGGAGGACCGTACCGGGTAACCGCTGAGCTTACGGCCTCTACCTGAAGGAGAGGGGCAGGCAGGGCCTCCCTGAGATACTCGGAGTTGAATGCCGGTGGGAGCAGGATCTGCTTTCCTGCCTCCGGAAGAGGTTCAGGGAGAGTTCCTCCGGGATCTTCGCATAATCACCGGATACAGCAGCCACATGGAGGGAACCGGTTTTGACGACGGGTGTACTGCCATCAGGTGAGGCCCGGCCATCTCAAAGAGGAGAGGAATTCGAAAAAGAAGTCACCCGTGGAGTAGAGATCCTCAGGGGTGATCCGAAGGCTGCCATAAGGAAACTGTCGTGGCCGATGATTGTTGCCATTCTCCTGATCGCAGCCTATAACCTTGCCGACGCGATCTGGGTAGCCGGTCTTGGGGCCGATGCCCTTGCCGGGGTAGGATTTGTTACCCCGCTCTTCATGATCCTCATCGGGTTGTCGAACGGACTTGGTGCAGGGGCAACCTCGGCAGTAGCCCGCCGTATCGGGGCACGGGACAAGAAGGGGGCAGACAACGCTGCCCTCCACTCGATGCTGATATCATTCGGGATATCGGTAATCCTGATGGGTATCCTCCTTGCGTTTCTCCGGCCTATCCTCCTCATGTTCGGGGCAGGGAGCGTGATCGGGTACGCAATGGAGTACGGGAGGATTATCTTTCTCGGGACGATCCTTATCCTCCTTGTCCAGATGGCATATGCGATCCTCCGTGCGGAGGGGGATACCAAAAGGACCATGTATGCGATCGCGATCTCGGCGGTGCTGAACTTCATCCTCGACCCGCTCTTCATTTATGGCCTTGATCTTGGAGTGGCAGGGGCAGCATGGGCAACGGTACTCTCCGTTGCTGTTGTCACAATCCCGCTCACCTACTGGTTCTTTATCAAACGCGACACCTATGTGACGCTCTCGCCCCGGAAGTTCTCGTTTGATCCCCGGATATCCCGCGATATCCTCCGCGTCGGCCTTCCGGCAAGTATCGAATTCCTGGTGATGTCCCTCGTCTCAATCATCATCAATGCCCTGCTCGTGCAGATCTCAGGGACGGATGCGGTCGCAGTATACACATCAGGATGGCGGATCGTAATGTTTGCACTGGTTCCCCTGGTGGGTATCGCGACCTCGATTGTCTCGGTTGCCGGGGCCGCCTATGGGTCAAGGGAGTACGGGAAGATCAAGGTGGCGTTCCGTTATTCCACCGTGATCGGGGTGATGATCGCGATCAGCACCGGGCTTCTCACGTTCCTCCTTGCACCGTACATCTCCAGTGTCTTCACCTACTCATCAGAGAGCGCCCATCTCATCCCGTCATTCATCCTCTTCTTCCAGACAATGTGCCTCTTCTACCCTTTCGCAGTTCTCGGTATGTTCTCGGGATCTGTCTTCCAGGGGACAGGCCGTGGCTTCAACTCCCTGATCATCACTATTTTACGAAATATCGTCTTCATCGTGGTATTTATCTACCTCTTTGGCATTGTCCTTGGTTTCGGGGAATTTGGGGGTCTATATCGGTATAGTTGCCGGGGATATCCTTGGGGGGACTGTAGGATATCTCTGGGCTGAGGCATTTATCAGACGATTAATCCGGACCGCCGAAAGGGAGAAAGCCCCCTTGTGAAGGGATTCATATTGGTGGTACTGATGCAAACAAATGCTGGCCCATGAGAGAACAGCTCCCCATCCGGATACTGAATCAGGGATTCCGGAAATTACGGTTGGAAAAAGAGCATTGTTACGCTTTCCTTAACCCTTCTTCATCGCCTCGGATTTGAGCTCTTGAGGCATCAGTTCAATTGCATACCGCAATGCCGTCCGGGGCATCACTGCCCTGTTTTGCATGACATAGGCAAACACTTCAGGAATATGTTTCCTGCTGGCCTCCTTCAGGAGCCACCCGTATCCCTTCTGCACCATGGCATCCTGGTCGATAAGCACCAGATCGGCGAGTTCAAAGACATCGGAGAGAAATTCCCCGTGTTTTGCGGGGACAATCAGCGAGACGCATGCGGCTCTTCGCATCCACCGGTTGGGGGAGGCAGCCCAGCGTTTCAGCTGAACGACCTGATCAGGGAATTTTGTGATCAATTCCCCTACCGCGTGATTGCAGAACCCGTCGCAGGCAGCCCAGTTCGTGATCCAACGGTCGATCCAGTACTCGAATACCGACAGGTCCCCGGGCTCGAACCGATCCGATAAGGAAGGAACCCAGGTGGAGACGATAAAAGCCTCCTCAAGGTATCCGGAGCGGTACAGTTCTTCACAGAGGGCAAAGATATCATATTTTTCCTGCGACCGGATCTCTTTCCAGTACTTCTTTGCGATCGCGGTGACCGTCGCGGTCTTCATCCCGTAACAGGTGATCTCTTCCTTGAAAAACCGCTTCGATGATTCCCTGATGGATGGGTCGGAATTCTCCGTAAGTTCCTTTCGTATGGCAGCGATGACCTGATCCATGCAATCAGGTGGGAAGTTGACAAGGATAAGGGCTGTGTAATCCTTGTGATATGTCCTGGTAGCAGTAGGTTTTCATCATCCATTCATCCCTTGAGGAACCCCCACCCTTCATGCGTTTGCATCAGAACGAGGCCTCACATCATGAAAAGGTACGTTTATGTGCGAAAAAGTATGCAGTGTACAATCATTCTCAGAGATACCCTAGATGGCAATCAGGTTAACATCTTCAGCACCAGGAGGTGTGAATCCGCAGAGCGGTCAGATGGTACCCAGATCTCTTCTTTCGGAAATAACGCTGGGAGGCATTCCGGGTGAGTCTTTCAGCTCTCCTCATGGACATACTGCTTTCCGGCATGCAGCGTAATGATCGGAGTCCGGGGTGAAGGTTTCGTTGCGGGTATCTTTTTAATCGGATGAGGTG
The DNA here is from genome assembly GCA_028679315.1 of Methanoregulaceae archaeon. GTDB lineage: Archaea > Halobacteriota > Methanomicrobia > Methanomicrobiales > Methanospirillaceae > UBA9949. The sequence continues at coordinate 8,882 of JAJRBU010000089.1, read as the reverse complement.
ATCATTATGCATGACTCCAAAGATGAACCTTTTTTTATCGTTTATAGGCATTTTTTGTATCCTCACCGCGGGATGTCTTGCACCCCAGGCAATCCCTCAGACATCGCCAACCCCCCCTCCCACCACGCAAAGCACCCCTCTCCCGACAACAGAACTCCCAACGCCTTCCCCTGTCAATACACCGTCAATCCAGTTCACGAGAGATGAAGTGTACGAGCTCTTCATTGACATCGCGTTTGGGTGCGACAATACCTGGGTAACCATGTTCTCTCCGTCATCGGAAAACCACCTCTTCATCTCACTCGAAGGGGAGGTGAATAGCAGCGATATCGATTTTGCCACCCGATTCGCAGAGGAGTTCAATCGCATCGCCCCCATCGAGGTATTTTCGGAAGAGCCTCTCAACAGCCGGGGCAGCCCCATCATCTTCTATCCGGAGAACTCCCTGAACTCTCTCGAGAAGCGCTTTGTTACCTGCCAGGAGACCGATCCGGTCACGGGAGAACCCCTCTCCATCATCTACAAAACGGTGACGGAGCTGCCAAACGGGGATGAGGAGACAAGAACAAAAATTTACCTGAACGCCAACCTTGCCGGAGTGGAGCGGAACCATTACCTGCAGAAGGCAATGCTGTATTACCTTGGATTCCCGGGCCAGACATACAACTATCCTGAGAGTGTCTTTTACTATGACTCACGCTCAACCGTTGACTTCACCCAGCTTGACATAGAAGCCATGAAAACACTCTACCACCCTGGTATTTACCCGGGGATGTCTGTCCAGGAAGTGCGGTGGCTTCTCTTCAATGATTGATCCTTTTCCCAGTTTCCCTTTTTTTGGGGCAGTCCTCAAAAGAGGATGATGTTCTCCTCCCTCTCTCTTTTTAGAACCTGAACATCGACCAGGGAACAAAGCGTCCCTGTATTCAGGGAACATCACTGATACTGAATACCTGCTCCTGGATGTTTTTTCCTTTTCATACAATTGGCGGTGAACAGGGGAAACCCCCCCTGTTCAGGTGATCAGATGTTTCAGGGTTTAATCGGGATAGATACGAAAATAATCGCAGTTTACCAATTATTTATAATCTTTTATGAAAATGTTCTGCTATGATTCGTCGCATTGTCCTCATATTCAGTCTAGTACTCCTGATGCTGCTAACCTGTGCAGGTTGCCTGACTGTGCCGTGGGACTCAGATACAATCACCGTCGATGAACAATCGTTCTCCACAACCGGTTCCGGCATCCCCTCGAGGGTTGTCCCTTATCCGGTCCCCACGCTCGTTCCTACCTATGCTCCCGGTTCCACTGCTGATGTAGAGACCGATCAGAAGATCATCAGGACCGGAAGTGTGAATCTCGAGGTGGTCAACGTCACTGCAGCCCTCGACCCGCTGAAACAGATCGCTACCTCGCACGGGGGGTATGTAGGCTCCATGTCGGTGAATACTCAGTACGGCAACCGCCTGTATGCATACCTTACGATGAGGGTTCCGGTAAGCGAGTTCGATGCGACGGTCACCGAGATAAAGACGCTCGGGACCCTCAAGTCCGAATCGCTGAGTGCAGACGATGTCACCGAAGAATATGTCGACCTCCAGGCACAGCGGACCGCCCTTGCAAACCAACGTGCCCAGTACAACCGTATCATGGAACGGGCTGAGAATGTATCTGAGATTCTCGAGGTCCAGGTACAGATCGAGCGGGTGCAGATCGAGCTGGACAGGATTGACGGGCGTCTCAGGTACCTGGATAACAGGGTGGACTATGGTACCATCACGGTGGCACTTGAAGAGCCTGAACCGGTCGGGGGCGGGGAAGAATTCTCGCTTGTTTCGGTGATCAACGAGAGTATCCAGGGATTCCTTACTGTTACCGCAGGGCTGATTATCATTCTCATCTCCATCATCCCTCTGATCATCCTTGCGATCCTCGTGTACATGATCTACTGGTGGTGGAGAAGGAAAAAGGGGGAGAAAAAGACCACGGCCGGAGAGAAAAGAAAAGAGGGCAGTCCCCCAGGACAGTGAGTGCAAGGGCCGTTCCCGCTTCAGGGACAGCAGCCCTCATTTCCCAACCTTTTTTTATGGTCATCAGTGAAAGCCGGGAGATCAGAGCAATGATGCTCCTTGTTCCGATGGTGGGATTAGGGCTGGAACATCAGGTGTAAAACAGCCTATTCATGGTTCAGGGTCTCTTCCGTGATTCAAGCAGATCACCTATCATGACACCGATGATAAAGACGATAGCCAGAATGATTACCCTGACCGAGACGTCTATCGCACCAACTACCCCGCTGCTACTGCTCATCCCGTCATAAGTAACAATCGAGAGGATCGCAAGGATGATCCCGATTCCAATACCGATATATAATCCCTGCTTGATGAGGGTGACGAGATCTTCTTTTCCGCTACGGAGATACCCGAATGCGATCCCCATGATTAGGGCCACCAGTTCAAACCACATGCCCTTTCATCCACTGTAGCGTCTGTTTCCTCTCCTTTATATCGGCTAGCCCCCTCTTACCCGGAAGGTGCCACATGGCGATGATAGTCCCCGGAGAAATCCCCTTAACAATGGGGAGAAAGGAGGGATCATTGTTCTCTTTCATGAAGGGTGGAGTGGCTTCCATGAAACAGGGAGCAGATACAACAGGACTCCCTGGATGGCCTCATCTGCCTCCATTAAATACTCCCAACAAGAAATCATCACTCATTATGACCGATCCGGGATGTCGGTGCCTCTGCATGGGACTGAGTATTCACTACCCCTACTATGTTGAGACCAGTGCGCTGGAACACGAAATCCCAGGGGAGTGCAGCACGTGCTTCTCGCGATCACAGAAAACCCGCTTCAGGGACTATCTCTCACAGGCAATCCTTCCTGCGATGGACGTGAGCATATCCTGGCTCGATGCAGGTGAAGCCCTCTCTCTCAGCGTATCAGGCCTCGCGATCGAGCAACTGCTCGGGGCTGAGAACGATGCTGCCGATATCCTCATGCAACTGATGCAACACAGGTCGGTCGAGATCCTCGGGCAGACCTATTACCGGAGCGTGGCCGGACTCTTTTCCGAAACCGATGAGTTCATCAGCCAGGTCAGCCGCCATGCGGAATTGATGGATGGGCTTTTTGGCAGGAGACCGAAGATCTTTGAGAATACCGAATTTGTGTTCAACTCAGGTCTTACCGATGCCGTAAGGTCTCTTGGATTTTCCGCGTTGTATTCAGAGGGGTACGAAACCACCTTTCCTGTCCTGAACCAAAACTATGTCTATTCCTGTCACGGCCTGCCTATCCTGATCAGGAACTGTCGCCTTTCCGATGATATCGCCCACCGTTTCGGTGATGCCACCTGGGACCGGTATCCGCTCTCCCCGGAAAAATATGCCGGGTGGCTCGCAGAGACCCCGGGTGACTGCATCCACATCCGCCTTGATGCCGGTATATTTTCTGGAGCCGCTTGTGACAACCGGGCATTGGGGCAGTTCTTCCAGGTTCTGCCGGAAGCTCTCTGTGCAAAGGACATCATCACGGTCCTCCCTTCAGAGGTATCCCGGAACCCGCCGCAGGAAGAGATCCGGCTCGAAGATCTCGGTCTCGTATCCTCAGACAGGGCCTATGCCCTGACCGGTATCAGGAACATCTTCCAGCAATCAGCGTTCTGGTGCCTTGAGGATGCCCGGTACCTGATCCCCGATAAGGAATCCTGGCGACGGTTCCAGAGCACCGACCACTTCTCTCGGATGGACACCATTTCGGGGTCCTGCGGAAGGGTCGCGGTCCGGTCCACCAGCCAGGAAGCATACGACTATTTTACTGCATACCTGACGGCTCTTGCCCGCTGCGAAGCTGCCTGCCTGGATGAGAGCCGGTGCCCGCCTGCAGCACAAGCGCTCCGGTGCCTGCCTCCCGACAAGGCCTTTCATTTCCATTCCGGTCACCGGTTTATCGGCTATTCGGCCTACAGCCTGAAAGAATTCTCCCGACTTCTTGAATTTATTCCCGAAGAAGTGTTTTTATTTCACCAGGAACGGGGGGATTTTTCCCGCTGGATCGATGAGATACTCGGGGACAGCACGCTTGCCGAACGCATCAAGTACTGTACGAGCCTGCATGAAGCGGCAGACCTGGCCAGGGGCAGGGGGAGGGAGCTATGCAACCAGGTAAAGTAGCCTATTTCTGCTGGGAGTCCCTGCATTCCATCCGCGAAGGAGGCCTCTCCCCTGCCGCAACGCACCTCGCAGAGGTGCTTGGAAGAACCCATGAAGTCCATTTCTTCACCAGGGGAGACGGATCTGATAGGACTATCGATGGCGTGTTCTACCACTTCTGCCGGCCTGAAGGGGAAGGTATCCTTCACTACTGCCATGACATGAGCATGAAGCTTCTCGAAAAGTTCCGTGCTGCGGACAATCCCCCGTTCGATATCATCCATTTCCATGACTGGCATTGTATCGATGCACTCGAGGAACTGAAGGAGAGGACAACGGTGATGAGCTACCATTCCACCGAGTACGGACGGAGCGGCAACAATTTCGGGGACAGTCCCGAGTTTCTCGCCATCGCGGCAAAGGAGTGGAGGGCGGGCCATATGGCACGGCACGTGACCACGGTCTCGAACCATACCAAGACCGAGATCATGTGGCTGTATGGCATCCCCGAACGGAACATCACGGTCATTCCAAATGGCATCTATCCTGACCACTTCTTCCTCCCGCTCGATGCCGGATCGGTGAAAAAGCGGTACGGTATCCACCCGCTCGCCCCCCTGGTGCTCTTTATCGGGCGACTGGTGTACCAGAAGGGTGCTGACCTCCTGGTGGATGCTATCCCAGAGGTCCTGAAGCGACGCTGGGATGTCCAGTTCATCATCGCCGGGAAAGGGGATATGCGACAGGAACTCGAGGAACGCTGCAGGACGCTCCCCGTCCGCTTCACAGGATACATCTCTGACGAGGAATACCGCGAGCTCCTGAACGCCTGCGACCTGGTCGTGATTCCCAGCCGGAATGAACCATTCGGGCTGGTGCTCACCGAGGCATGGAGTGCCGAGCGGTGCGTAGTGGCAACCGATGTGGGCGGCCTCTCGGAAAACATCGATGATTTCATCGATGGTATCAAGGTCCCGGTCAGGGCCGATTCCCTTGCCTGGGGGATCAATTATATCATCGAGGATCCCGTACGGATCCGGGCCATGGGACTTGCGGGAAAACGAAAAGTGCTCTCGCTGTTCAACTGGGCTGAAATTGGAAGAATGATGGACCGGGTCTATACGTGCCTGATAGAGAGCAACAATGGAGCAGGGCAGCAGAAGGAGGCATAACCAGAGATGGTGACCGCTGCAGGAGAACCTGAATCCCCGTTCCTTTCTGGCTATGATATCTTCCTCTTCCGGCAGGGGAGACACTATCGGCTCTATCAGAAGATGGGTAATCATCCTCTTGTCATGGAGGGGAGAGACGGCAGCTGGTTTGCGGTATGGGCACCCAATGCCCGCAGAGTGACCGTAATCGGGGATTTCAATGGGTGGGACCCTGCATCTCACCCGCTGCGTGAACGACCTGACGGATCGGGGATCTGGGAGGGCTTTATTGCAGGGGCGGTTGAGGGGATGCGGTATAAGTATCACCTCATCTCACGCCATAACGATTACACGGCAGACCGGGGTGACCCCTTTGCCTTCTCCTGGGAACTCCCTCCCGCGACTGCTTCCGTCATTGCAGAGCCACGAACAGAGTGGCATGATGGGACCTGGATGGAGGAGCGGAAGGTACGACAGGAACTCACCTCGCCGCTCTCCATCTATGAGATGCACCTGGGATCATGGCGGCATATCCCGGAGGACGGGGGGAGACCCCCAGGATACCGGGAACTCGCACCCATGCTTTCAGGGTATCTATCCGAGATGGAATTCTCCCACGTCGAGTTTCTCCCGGTCATGGAGCACCCGTTCTATGGGTCCTGGGGATACCAGACTATCGGGTACTTTGCCCCGACCAGCAGGTACGGAAGCCCCCGGGATTTCATGTACCTTATCGATCACCTCCACAGGAACGGCATCGGGGTGATCCTGGACTGGGTCCCCTCCCATTTCCCCTCAGATCCACACGGCCTGGGATTCTATGACGGGACCCACCTGTACGAGCATTCCTCTCCAGAGCGGGGTTTTCACCCCGAGTGGAAGAGCCTGATCTTCAATTACGGCCGATACGAGGTGCAGTCGTTCCTTATCAGTAGTGCCCTCTTCTGGCTGGATCGGTACCATGCAGATGGTCTGCGGGTGGATGGCGTGGCCTCCATGCTCTACCTCGATTATGCCCGGAAAGTTGGGGAATGGATCCCCAACCAGTACGGGGGGAAGGAGAACCTGGAAGCGCTCGCGTTTCTCCAGAATCTCAATGAAGCGGTGTACGGCAATTTCCCCGATGTCCAGACCTTTGCCGAGGAATCGACCGCCTGGCCAATGGTAACACGGCCGAAATATACCGGCGGGGTAGGCTTTGGGCTGAAGTGGAACCTTGGATGGATGCACGATACCCTCCAGTTCTTCTCGCGCGACAGTCTGTACCGGTCGTACCACATCCCTGAGCTGACTTTCTCACTCTGCTATGCATTCTCGGAACATTACGTGCTCTGCCTCTCCCATGATGAGGTGGTACATGGAAAAGGGTCGCTGTTTGACCGGATGCCGGGTGACGACTGGCAGAAACATGCCAACCTTCGTCTGCTCTTTGGGTATCTCTATGCCCATCCAGGGAAGAAGCTGATCTTTATGGGAGACGAGTTCGGGCAGCGATCAGAATGGGATCACCAGGGCAGTCTATCGTGGCAACTCCTCGAATCGGCAGAACACAGGGGAATCCGGTCCTGGATCAGGGATCTGAACCGGGTGTACAGGGAGGAAGAGGCCCTCCACCGAACCGATAGTGATCCCCGGGGATTCGAATGGATCGATTACGGGGATACCAGGAATGTTGCATTCAGCTTCATCCGGAAAATCCCGGGATCCGGAGAAATCCTCCTTGCCATCTGTAATTTTACTCCCATTCCGCGGCGGGATTATCGGATCGGGCTCCCTTGTGACGGGGAGTGGACCGAGCTTCTGAACAGTGATGCAGGACATTACGGAGGATCAGACATGGGGAACCTTGGATCGGTTACTGCCAATCCGGTCCCCTTCCATGAAAGGCCCTTCTCTGCGGCATTCACCCTCCCGCCGCTTGCGTTCCTGCTCCTGAAACACAAGGGAGGTGAATGACATGGGAAAGAAGATCTGTATTCATGGACACTTTTACCAGCCTTCCAGGGAAAACCCCTGGACCGGGATGGTCGGGCAGGAGCGTTCTGCCGCACCCTGGCATGACTGGAACGAACGAATCACCGATGAGTGCTACCTGCCCAACACGGCTGCCCGGATCCTCGATGGTGAAGGCAGCATCCGGTTGGTTTCCAACAACTACGCCCGTATCAGCTGCGATTTCGGCCCGACACTGCTCACCTGGCTCGAGCGGGAACGCCCGGAGGTGTACGAATCAATCATCGAAGCGGACACGATGGCACGGGGCCGGTTCTCGGGGCACGGCAGTGCCATTGCCCACCCCTATCATCACCTGATCCTGCCTCTCCTCTCTCACCGGGACAAGGAGACCGAGGTGCGATGGGGTATCCGGGATTTCGAGGAGCGCTTTGGGAGGTTTCCCGAGGGAATGTGGCTCCCTGAAATGGCAGTTGACGCAGAGACGCTCATGGTCCTTGCAGACCATGGTATCTCATTCACGATCCTCTCGCCCCACCAGGGATGCCAGCCACGCCAGTCCTTGTCGGATACACCGGTTCCCGGCAGTGGCATCGATACGACCGTGCCTAACCTCTGCCGTTTGCCCGGAGAACGAGATATCGCGATCTTTTTCCACGATTCCTCAATCGGTCTGCAGGTGGCCTTCGGGGACCTGCTCGGGAATGGTGACCGTTTTGCCGATCGCCTTCTTTCGGCCGGCCCCGGGGGGGATCTCGTCCACTTTGCGACCGATGGAGAGACGTTCGGCCATCATCACCGCTTCGGCGAGATGGCGCTTGCCTGGTGCCTGGATCGCATCGATGCCGGTGCGCCCGGCACCCTGACTGTCTACGGCGAATGCCTGGCAGATCATCCTCCAGAACGGGAGGTTGAGATCATCGAGCAGACTTCGTGGAGTTGTCCCCATGGTATCAGCCGCTGGCATGATGGGTGCTCCTGCGGTTCAGGGAGGCATGCGGGGTGGAGCCACGAGTGGAGGGGGGCCCTGTTTTCTGCCATCCGGGATATCTCAATCAGGATCAGCGAGATCTTCTCCCGGGAGGCTGGTGTCTTATTCAGGGACCCCTGGGTGGCACGAGATGCCAGCATCGGACTATTCCGGACCCATTCGGATGAATCAGTCGGGACATTCTTCCGTGATCATGCGACACGGCCGCTTTCCCGGGAGGAACAGGACCGGGCACTTGCACTGCTGGAGATGGCACGGCAGGGTCTTGCCATGCAGACGAGCTGTGCATGGTTTTTCGATGATATCGCTGATCGCGAAGCAGTCCAGATCCTCCGCTCTGCCGCACGGGCAATACAGATTGCCCGTGAACTGACCGGGACCGTGTCCAATGAGGCTTTCCTAGACCAGCTTGTTGCGATTCCTGGGAACAGGCCGGGTTATCCCGATGGAGGGGTAGTCTTCCGGGAATGTGTCCTACCCCTGGTAATGACCATGGAGCAGCAGGCAGCATGCCTGGCCCTCGCAGATGGTGCAAAAGGAGGTGCAACCGTGCTCTCCAGCGATGCTATATCAGGGGAATTCATCTCCTACGGCGAACTCCACCCGTCCCACGATCTCTCGCTCATGGGCGG
>JAJRBU010000095.1 GCA_028679315.1 Methanoregulaceae archaeon | reverse complement strand
GGCCCTCATTGTCGGCGGGATGCGGATACTATTCCCGGTTGAGAACCTGGCATATCTCATAGCCCTGATTATCATCGGATCAGTGGTTTATTTTGTTCTTCTTCTCCGGATTGACCGGGATATCCACGATGAACTGAAAGCGATGTCTACCCAGGTAGGCATCTACTGGCCAGAATTTTTATAGGTCTGAAAAATATCCCGGAAAACCTATATCCCCTCAGTTCTATCTTCCACAGAGGAGAGAAATTCATGATACCCCGTGTCGATGAGGAACTTTCAAAGCTCAGCACCATTGCTGCCGGAAAAGGGGTAAAGACAAAGATCATCCCCGCATCTGATGTTATCGTCTCGAACTGGGTCCGCTTCAAGTGCCGCTTCGGGTGCAAGGGATACGCAAAGCATTTCGGCTGCCCCCCATACGCTCCATCCCCTCAGGAGACACGGGCGATGGTCAGCGAATACAAGACCGGCCTCCTGCTCCGGTTTGATGGTGTCCCTGCCCATGACTCATTCGGTCCGGACGATCTGCCCGAGGACTTCCACCATTTCTACAGGGACCTCATCCTCTGGGTGAACACCACTGTCCACATGATGGAAAAGACTGCCTTTTATGACGGTTTCTACAAGGCCTTCGGCTTTGGGGGATACCCGTGCATCTTCTGCGAGGAATGTGTTGCAGAGCAGTGCGAGGGAATGGTGGATGAGAGCATGAGGAGAAAATGTCGGCACATGGACCTTGTCAGGCCCAGTATGGAATCCGCAGGGATCGATGTGTTCGCGACCGCAAAAAATGCGGGGTGGGAACTTTCCACGATCCCGTGCAGGGATATGGAATATGGGAAAGTGATCCACAGCAATATCGTATCGATAGGGCTTGTTTTAATAGATTAGGGTGAAAAACAACGTATGGATATCATTTATTTAATAAAGGATTTTATACATACAAAAAATGTTCAATTATGGATTAATAACCGATACAAAGACAAGAATAAGGTAATCGTTGATTCTAAACTATTTCCCTTTGTGATGATGTCAAGGGGTGAAATATTTTCTACCTTGTCGAATCTCCATTTAATTACCCAAGTTTTTCAGGATTATAATTTTTCAGATATCCGAAAAGAAGATATCGTAATAGATATTGGGGCAAACATTGGCGGTTTCTCATTTCCTGCATCAAAATTTTCAAGTAAGGTATTTGCTTTTGAACCAATAGAGATTGAAGAATTGAATAAGAATAATAAAATAAATGGGATGAAGGTTAAGGTAATTGAAGGGGCGTTAGGTGATGGCCTTGAACATAGAATAAAATGGTTAAATACATCAACGAAAATTAGGACTTTTTCATTCACAGAAATTAAAAAAATATGCGGAGGATGTGATTTTTTAAAATGTGATTGTGAAGGTTTTGAATGGTTTATACAACCAGATGAGTTAAAAGGTGTTCGAAGAATTGAGATGGAATTACATAACTATAATCCTTCAAGTAACAATCCAAATTTACTAATTAACCATATAATTGAGAATTATAATACTATATTTCAAAAAGAAGGGGGAACTGAGCTTAGTAATTTCTCTATGAAATTTAATAAAACCAAAATTACGGATGTTATGATCCTTCACGCAATAGAAAAATGACCCAATTGTAGCGATATCTTCCATACTTATATATCAATTAAAATGAAAGTAGGCGTAGAAGGGTATATCCATGCCCTTGAGGTAACTCTACGGAGTGATTTACATGGCTGAATTTGCCAATGCATTTTATGGAAACGTCAGTCCCCGGAAGCTTACGCATAGCGAGCTCGTGCGTGCGATCCGGCTGATGATAACCGACGAGTACGAAGCGATCTCGATCTATACCCAGCTCGCCGAATCGACTGATAACGAGCTCGCAAAGGAAGTCCTGATCGACATTGCAAACGAAGAGAGAGTCCACGTCGGAGAGTTTCTCCGGCTGCTGAAAGAGCTGGCACCTGACGAGGAGCAATGGTATGCTGACGGGGCAGCGGAGGTAGAGGCAGAGATCGCAAAGATGGCCGGCGCCCCGGCAGGAAAGGGGCCGGCCGAAGGTGGAGAGGCAAAACCTTTGACCATCGGGTCATTGAAGGAGTGAGTGAGAATGGAGATGAAATACCTTGGAAGAGATGAAGCACCGATAAAGTCGGAGACCTGGACCCTGCTCGATCAGACCATGGTGGAGGCAGCCAAGAGCATCCTTGCCGGGAGAAGGCTCCTCTCTGTTGAGGGGCCATACGGCCTTGGCCTTAAAGGGGTTCCTCTCGAGGACTGTTCGGTCGGTGAATGTCTCCTTGTGAGCAAATTCGTTCCGGTCCACATGATCAGCACCACCTTTACACTTGGTGTTCGGGACCTGATTGCATACGAGCAGAACGGTCTGCCATTCGCCGCATCCCAGGTGATCGATGCAGCAATCAAGTGCGCCAGGATGGAAGATTCGATCATCTTCGAAGGGGTAGCAGGCGCCCCCGGTCTCCTGAATGCAGAGGGTGTGAACGGGCAGAAACTGGCTTCATGGAATAGTGTCGGAAAAGCGGCGGACGATATCATCCAGGCTATGATCACTCTCGATGAGGCAGGGTATCACGGCCCCTATGCACTAGCGCTCGCTCCCGCTCGCTACAACCTGCTCTTCCGCCGGTATCTCCAGGGGATAGGAACCGAGCTCGAGCATATCAGGACCATTGTCACCGGAGGAGTCTTCAAGGCCCCGGTGCTGAAGAGTG
>JAJRBU010000271.1 GCA_028679315.1 Methanoregulaceae archaeon | reverse complement strand
TTCAGAAAGTTGAAACAGATGCCACGGTTCTCTTCCTCGACATCGGCGGATACAGCAGCATGTGTGAATCCCTGGATGATGAAAGGGTGAATTTCCTGGTGGAGAAGTACTTTTCCGAGTTCCTCGACGATGTGAAGAAAGGCAACGGAGAAATCAATGAGACCGCAGGGGACGGGCTCATGATCATATTTCACGAAAAAGACCGGGAAAGACATGCCCGCTGCGCCGTGTCCACTGCGATCGCCATCTATTACAAGACGCTCAAGGTGAATTCGGAGCTTCGCGGGCGGTTCAATCCCACCGTGGTGAACATGGGGATTAATTCCGGCAAAGTGTTTTTGGGTGCCACCAGGTTTGAGGGCATGTCGGCGGCCCGATGGACCTTCACCGCATCGGGTCTCACCACGGTGCTCGCTGCCCGCATCGCAGGGCTCGCTACGGACGGCAAGATCCTCCTTGGCCCTGAGACCGTGAACCGATTGCAGAAGGAGTTTTTTGTTCAACCTTTTGGCGAGCATCACCTGAAGAACATCTCAAAGCCGGTGCCCGTTTATCAGCTCGTGGTGTGAGGGGTTCATAAACCTGGAAGAAGACTTGAGCGCAAAGGAGGTCACATCATGGTCCGGATAAGGTACCGAGTTCTGACGCTATTGGTATTGTTATTTTGCAGCATCGCTGTTGCCTTACCCTCAGCCACTTTGGCGCAGGAGAGGGTGAATCCCCGTGGGACACTGAAGGTGGTGGATTTGCTTTATGTGACGCGTTCCATTAGAGCGAATTATGCGGAGGGACTGGTGACGTTGGATAAAGACGGCGACTTTGTCCATTGTCTTGCCGAGAGTTGGAAGTGGATTGGCGAACGAACGATTGAGTTCAAACTGAGGCAGGGAGTGTCTTTTCACAATGGGGAGAAGTTCAACGCTGAGGCAGTGAGGGTCAACTGGGAGGCTTACAAAGCGCTGGGATTTCCAGAGAGAGGTTTCATGACCATTCCGGATGAGACAACATTCGAAATCGTAGATGAGTACACCGTTCGTTTCACCTTTCCTGAACCCGACGGGCTGGCATTAGCTAAATTTACAGCATTTGTTCAGGTGGCACCCGCATTCCTTGGCAAACTCAAGTTCACCGATGGGTACTGGGGATTTCTCCCGGAGGCAGGCCCCTGGGGTACAGGTCCCTTCAAGTTGGTAGAGGGAGGTGCCACCATTGGAAAGCTTAGCGACCGTGCAGTGCTCGAAGCCTACGACAAGTACTGGGACCCACGATATCCGAAGGTGAAAACGGTGATCTTCGATAACACGCTCCTGAAGGATGTGGAAGAAACTACCAGGCTTTGCAGGGAGACGGAGGGAGCGGTGGACATCGTGAGCTTCATCCGGCCCCTTGATACCTTCAAGGTAGCCACAAGCCCCTTCGCCAAAGTTGTAAAGAGCCGGGACTCCACACAGACGCATTCGGGCATCAATCAGCGCAAGGAAGGCAGCAAGTGGAAGGACATCCGGTTGAGAAAGGCGCTCAACTACGCAATCAACCGTGAGGAGCTATTGGAGTACGGTGTTAAGGGCAACGCTTACAACCTTGGAGGCCATGTCCCTCCCGGCGCACGTGGACACAACCCTAACCTGACCCTCTACACCTACGATACAACCAAGGCTAAGGCGTTGCTTGCAGAGGCAGGGTACCCCAACGGATTTGAGATGACTTTCATTGCCCCGGAAACGCAGAGGCTTGAGGCGCAGGTCATGAAGACCATGTTTGAGCGGATTGGCCTCAAGGTGAAGTTGGAGGTGTCCCCTTGGCCCGAGTGGTTGCATAAGGTCTGGGTTCGATCTGAGAAGGAAGCTCAGGCGCAAGAATGGGATGTATCGGTCTGCTATAACGGAGACACGTACGGTCATACCGGGGTGTCGCATTTGAGCGTCCCATATCTCGACTCTTCCCAGATTCGATGGATAGAGTACGATTCGACCTATGAGAGAATGTGGAAAGAAATGGCTGCAACCGTAGACGAAGCTGCACAGGATGAGAAGATGCGGCAATTGGAGCAGTACCTGTACGATCACGCCTATGTGATTTTTATTTACTCCGCTTTAAACCTTTATGCCATTAACAAAGCGGTCAACTTTGTGCCGCAGAAGAATGCGGCTTTGCGACTCAAGGAGACCTCCGTGGCAGACAATCATTGGTCCGTGCGGTCGAGCGCCGATGCCGCAAAGCCCGCCAAGGGCCAAGCGAAGTAGTTGTCGATCGCCCCACCACTCGTGGGAGGGCCTAAACCAAAGCTTCCCCTCCCTTGGCGAGAGGGGCTAGGGGAGGGGGCTCGCCCACCTAGCTCGCCATAAGTCTGGCGGGTAAACTTACACCATTAAGGGGGAGGAAGTAATGGTGAAGCTCAGGGAATATGAGTCATCCGGAAGGTCACAGAAGACAATGGTCGGTTTTCGAACTTTCGAGAAAGGATGGTGATGAGTATGGCAAGAAAGATCGTCAAAGTGTTAGCAGTTCTCATTGTCTCATTCCTCTGTACGGCACAAGCACAAGCAGAAGAACAGAAATGGAAAAGGACCGTCACACTTCCGAATGGCGAGACAGTCTTGGACATGAGCGGGGAATGGGATGCTTTTACTCAGTATTATGGCGCCTGGGCCCAAGGAGGTGAATGGCGGGAGAAAATCAATATAACACAAGAGGGGAGTTCTTTTGTGGGTCTTCTGCCGACGGATCGAAGTGGGATGAAAAAGGGGAGTATCCTGGTAAATGGAGAAGTCCATAAAGATGGTTTCAAATACGCTAACGTAGGTACGGGCTGGGGACTGTATATTGGCGGTACGCAAATCAGCGAGGAAGGGAATAAGGTCGAAATCGATGCCTTCGATAAAGTGAGAGTGATCCTCAGAAGACCTAAGGAGCGTGTTGCAGCCATTCCCGCAGGGCCTAAGCCGGAGGTGACAGAGAGAATCAAGCTGAGAGACAAGGCTGAAAAGAACTTCAGTGATTCAGATCTTCAAAAAATGGTCACGCAACGCAATTTCTTCC
>JAJRBU010000242.1 GCA_028679315.1 Methanoregulaceae archaeon | reverse complement strand
AATCTCATCTTTGACCATCAATCAAGGTGGTGGTTAATGAAATGGGGACGCACCATTACGAACCCTCATGTGGCACCCAGACTTTTTATCATCGTTCCCATTTCATTTCATACCATACTTTCTGAAGTGATCCGGATCGCCTTGTATACATTACTCGACCAGAACCAGGTAACAAGAAACCACTTCTCCTCTCACTTGGCCATCTATAAAAAATCCCGGTTCAGTGAGAAAATCTAATGAAATGATGCCAACAGAAGAAGGATTTTCTTATCGCGGGCAAAATACTGGTTGAAGAGGTATTGAACCATCACGATTGATTGAGTTAGAGAACGTTCCTGGTTCTCCCAGGGATGGTCAAGGAAAACGGATTGAGAAGAACACCTTTGGGATGATGAGGGATCGATGATACAGGAGGCGGAGGATCAGCATTTCGAGGAGGCATGGATAACTATTCTCCGAAGAATTTCCTGGAACATCTCCCGGCAGTCCCAAGGACCGGCAGGTTCCATACAGGGGTATAGCCGTTCCGTTCCCAACCGGAGTCCCCGGACATCACCGCCACTCCCTCACTTGGCTGGGGTGTATCCGTCATCAGGGCTGGCTACTGCCGTCGTTGGGGGACTGATTGATCGGAGTCTTCCCGTCCAGGTCGAGCGGTTCGAAACGACTCCTCCGTATGCCCAAGTGATCGGGGACCGCTACGGCACCCTGGTGCACGACTATACCGGCCTGGTCTGGGTGGTCAGGACCTATTATGGCAGCAACAGGTGCGAGGATCATCAATGGCCGGTAGCAAAGGAATAGGTTTCTCTTGCAGGTCAGGAAGCGATCAGAGAAGGAGAGTACCATGACAGGAACGAAAATCGGTTTTCCTGAAGCATTGCGATTGACACTTGAGCATATAACTCCACTCACTACCGATACCGTTTCCCTTATTGACAGTGTTGGTCGTATCGCCGCATCCGATCTCACTGCCCTTGTAGACTCCCCTTCCACTAATACCAGCCGGAAAGACGGGTATGCTGTACGTTCCCACGAGATAACGGGTGCGACACCAGAAAATCCTGTCAGGCTGCGCTATATCGGAGTAATGGCTGCAGGAGGAGAGAACACTATCCAGGTCACCACGGGAACAACAGTGCGGGTCCTGACCGGTGCCCGCATACCGGAAGGGGCAGATGCCGTCGTATCCGAAGAATTTGTAAGAAAGGGGACCCATGAGGTGCAGATCGAGAACTCGGCTGCACCCAAAAATATCCTAAGTAAAGGCAGCGATATCTCAGCCGGGCAATCGCTCGTGAGGAAAGGCTGTCCCATAACCCCTGTCATGGCAGGGCTCCTTGCCGTGGCCGGCCATAGTGTAGTCCCTGTATTCCAGAGGCCCATCGTAGGGATCATTGCCACTGGCGATGAGATCATCGAGCCGGGAAATCCGCTCCCGGCGGGCAAGCTCTATGCAAGCAACATCATCACCCTGGCAGGGTGGTGCAGACAGTATGGTATGGCTCCCCAGCTTGCCTTTGTTCCTGATGAAGCTGATACCATCTCCCAAACCTTGCAACACCTCTCTGCAGGCACCGATGCGCTGATCACCAGCGGTGGAGCATGGACAGGAGACCATGACCTGGTGGCAACTGTCCTTGGCCGGCTGGGATGGCAGAAGGTCTTTCACCGGATCCGGATGGGGCCCGGCAAGGCGGTTGGCTTCGGCACGCTCCTCGGAAAACCCGTGTTTGTCCTACCCGGAGGACCTCCCTCGAATGTCATGGCCTTCCTGCAGATTGCGCTTCCCGGGCTCCAGGCGCTTTCCGGCCATGCCAATCCGGGATTACCCTGGGTAAAAGCCGGGCTTGGATCTGATATTTCTGGTGGCGACCGTGACTGGACCGACTTTTTCTTCGGCACTCTTTCCTCGGACAGTGGAGTGACGGTGTTCCACCCGATGATGAAACGGAGCCGGCTTGCCTCCATCGCAGGAGCCACCGCCATCGCAGCAATCCCGGAAGGAGACGATCATCTCCCGGAGGGAATGGTCATCGATGTCCAGATCCTTTTGTAGGGATTACACCCCAATTTTATCATAAATTCTTGTATCCCCCGGGTGAAACCATTGAATGAACCTGACCGTTCCCCACGTTATCACGGTCATTACGTTCTTCGGGATTCCTTAAAATTCCCAGGGAACTACACCGGTCCCGCCCGAACTATTCCCTTGTCCATCGTGTCAACCCAAGTACTGCGACCGGGGAAGTGCCGGGTTTCGCGAAATCTCTCTTCCTACAACCTTATCAGATCGCTCTCCCAAGGATGATCACCGCTCCGGAATCCGGCCATGGACGCCATTACTGTAACCAATCTCACCAAGAAATTCTCTGACCTTGTCGCGGTCGACAACGTGAGTCTCTCGGTCAGCCCCGGGGAAGTGTTCGGGTATCTTGGCCCCAACGGCGCCGGGAAGACCACGACTATCCGTATCCTGACCGGGATCACACCCCCCACATCCGGGTCGGCACGGATCTTCGATCTCGACATCGTCACCGATACCATCAGGGCACGCCGGCAGATGGGGATCGTCTACGAGACCTCGAACGTCTACGATGACCTGACCGCATGGCAGAACATGATGTTTGCCGGCGAACTCTATAATGTCGGAAAGAAGGACCGGGAAGAGCGGGGACGCGACCTTCTCGAAACCTTCGGCCTCTGGGAGAGGAAGAACAGTCGGGTACACGGCTTTTCGAAGGGGATGAAACGACGCCTCACCCTGGCAATGGGCCTGATCAACGATCCAAAACTGCTCTTTCTGGATGAACCAACTTCCGGCCTCGATGTCCAGAGCAACCTGATCATCCGCGAGGTGCTCCATGATCTCACCAGCCGGGGAGTAACGGTTTTTCTCACCACCCACAATATCGAGGAGGCGAACCTCATCTGCGACCGGGTCGCCATCATCAACAAGGGACGCATCGCCGCCATCGATTCCCCTGAACGCCTGAAAAAGACCATCCAGAGCGTTCAGTCGATCGAGGTCGCTTTCGAAAAAGGGATCAACGAAGCACTCACTTCGCTCGCACATCTGCCTATCGTAAGTGAGGTACGGAAAGAGGGGGACAAGCTCAGACTGTATACCGATGATCCGACCACCCTCCTTGAGGAGATTATGGAGTACTCCCGCGTGCACCAGAACCGAGTAGTAAGTGCGACCACCAGGGGGCCGACCCTCGAAGATGTCTTCATTCACCTGACCGGTCTCCAGGTACCTACCAAAGGAGGCGGGAATGACCAGTAATCCCGGAGGAAGTCAGCTCTCTGCCGAGGCAAGGGCGGCATGGGCGATTGCCAAGAAGGACATGGCAATCTACTACCTCA
>JAJRBU010000209.1 GCA_028679315.1 Methanoregulaceae archaeon | reverse complement strand
CATTGCGCATTTCCATCATATTACGCTGCTGTAATCTCTACTAATGATATGGCAAAGACTAATGCTCGTATTAATTCTTCTTCACCTCCGTATATCATTTACGACATTAGTCGAGAATTTGATTAACTATATTTTAACCTTATGGTAGAAAATTCTATCAATCATTGGCATCGATGACCAGTAACAGCATATCGATTTCTAATTATTTTCTGTCGCCGAATCTATATAGATTTACGGCAAATGTCTATAGACCGGAAATAAGAGCCTTTTGTGAAACAATCGCTACTTATAGCTACAGGTAGCGGTTTTGTATCGCGGTTATGTAGCCGGACATACTCTTCGAGGGCTGAAGGCACTCCGAATGTCTCCGCAGGGGATTAGATCTTTCTCGGTCATATATCTCTGATCCCGCCTGACGATCACATTGTAAAGCTCGGCGGCGTAGAGGGTCAGGATCTCGATCTTCTCAGCCACAGTTGTGCTGGCGGAGGGAGGATAAGCGATAGGCGAGTGAGAGATGAAATGAAGAATAGATTGCCCAACTTTCCGGACAAATAGATAATAATTGTCTTGAAAGGAAAATGATTACAGTCATATACAGATTATTAGGAGCTAGGACAGTCAGTGATTTGATATTCATTGAGTCACATAATCCCCTCTGGATAATTAGCATTCAGGAAAGGAGGCAAGACATGACCGGGAAATTGATGGAATATTTCAACAAGCAGCCAAGGATTGGAGCGTTTAGCACATCAAGCAAGGAAGGAAAAGTAGATTCTGCCGTTCTAGGTTCACCGCAAATGGTGGATGAAAAGACTGTCATTGTGGCACTTGGGATGGGTCGCACCATTTCCAATCTCAAAGAGAATCCCAATGCGGTGTACTTGATCATGGAGCCTGGAGCAAGCATCATGGATTGGAAAGGGATTAGAGTTTATTTGAAGATGAAGGAGTATGTCACTTCTGGACCAAAGTTGGATGCATATAAAAGTCAAGCTGCTAAAATCATTGGAGAGCAGGCTGCAAGCATGGTCAAGGTGCTAGCCACGTTCGATGTCACTGAAATCAGACCTCTAATCGATTTTGGACAGGGCTGGGATAAATCGATCTAAGGATTCTAGAGACACTTGCTCCATTGAGCTTAGCTCCGTTTACATTTTTCAGATTTGTAAAAGAAATGTAAAGGCAAAACCGGCATCTATAGGTTCTCTTTTACATATTTGCATTTTTACATATCGATTTCAAAAAAATAAGAATATTCCCTTTACCAAGATTGGCTTTTTCGTTGGAAGACATAATGATTACTCCATCATTGTGACGGAGTTTTTACCGCCTACAATCGAATTCGAGGAAGGACAAAAATCGTATACTTTTCCCTAATATAGTTTATAGGGGATAATGTACGTTTTTTGCCCGATCATGCAGCAAATGACTACGTCCTAAATTTGGAGCATGGTTTGTTCAACTTCAGGCTCGTTGGATCATTGAGAGTGACAATTGAACTTGTAACTTCTTTCCCTTTTAATTAGGTCTTGGAGGAAGAAAAAAGAAGTACCTTGAACAACAATGATTCCCATATGGATCTTTTCTCCGACTACAAATTAAGCGACCTCAAACTCTCTAATCGCATGGTTATGGCTCCTATGACCCGATGCCGTGCAGTTGAGGGAAACATCCCAAATCCATTAGCCGCTACATATTATACCCAAAGATCGCAGGCAGGCTTGATCATAACTGAAGGATCACAAATTAGCCCTCTGGGCATTGGCTACATTCGGACTCCAGGGATCTATTCTAATGAGCAGGTCGCTGGTTGGCAAAAAGTAACCAATGCAGTCCACAAGGCAGGTAGCAAGATATTCCTTCAACTCTGGCATGTGGGAAGGGTTTCAAATCCTGATTTTCATGGGGGACAGTTGCCAGTCGCTCCTTCATCTCTTCCAGTTGAGGGGTCAGTGCATACGCCACTAGGCAAGAAAAATATCGAGGTTCCGCGTCAACTTGAGATTGAGGAAATACCGGGGATTATCAGCCAATACAAAAGAGCAGCTGAGAATGCCAAAGCTGCTGGATTTGATGGCGTGGAAATCCATGGAGCCAACGGCTACCTGCTGGACCAATTCTTAAGAGATGGTTCAAACCATCGAACTGATGACTATGGTGGTAGTTTGCCAAATCGTGCACGTTTGCCAATCGAAGTCGCTGAGGCTGTTGCGTCTGTCTGGGGCGCAGCTAAAGTAGGGTATAGAATCTCGCCACATTTTCAAAGATATTCAATGTCCGATTCCAATCCTCTCAAGACCTTTTCCTATCTTGCAAAAGGGCTGAACCACCTTGGGCTTGGCCATCTGCATTTGATAGAGCGCGTCGAAGAACCTATGCTTGTCGCACCTGAAGAGCGATTTGCTCCTACCATTCGCCAGATATTCAGAGGCGCGTTGATTCTGAATGGAGGTTACAATGCCCAGAAAGGAAATGAAGCAATTCGAAAAGAAGAAGCTGATCTCATCTCATTTGGTGTTCCTTTCTTGGCAAATCCGGATCTACCCGAACGGTTTAAGAGGAAAGCGCCTTTAAATTTACCTGATCCCAGGACCTATTATGCAGGAGAGGAGAAGGGCTATATTGATTATCCCATGCTTTCAAAGATGTAGCAGTATTGATCCTCAATTCACGATGCTACTCTAGCGGCTCATCTAGGTAAAAAATTCAGGCGATTAATTCTCAGGGAACAAACCAAAATCGTACACTTTCCCCTATTAAGTCTTATAGGGAATACTGTACGTTTTTTGACTCCTGGTACGACAATCCTCCTCGACCTAATTTTTGACCGAGGTGTACTTTCTCACTTAGTTCTTGAAAAGCTTCCTGAGCCTCTGGCTGATGGCGTCATTTATGGGATATCTGCCGCTCATGCTAGTCTCACCTCCTACCTCTTCTAAAGCTCCAAGGAGCATTTCATACGATATATCAAGCCTATTCATTTCTACTCTGTCCATTAACTCAGTTTCGCCACCATCATCCGACCAC
>JAJRBU010000198.1 GCA_028679315.1 Methanoregulaceae archaeon | reverse complement strand
GTCACCGGTTCGTTCATCATTGAAACCATGTTCGGCTTCCCCGGCATGGGCAGGGCGTATGTGCAGTCGATCGGTCAGCGAGATTACTCGATGATCCTGGGCACAACGATTATTTACGCTTTGCTGGTGGCGGTTGCTAACCTAAGCGTTGACATTATCTATGTATTAATTGACCCGCGCATCAAGCTGACCGAGTAGCACGCAGGTGTATCCTGCAGGAGTTTTTTATGGCTGTTGCTGATTCCACCCCCTCAACCGACTCAAGTATCGTTGACCTGGAAGGTTACACTCGCCCCAGTCGTAGCCTGCTGGGAGATGCCTTATACCGGTTGAAACGCAACAAGGCTTCCATGTTGGGAGCGCTGATCATCCTTTTCTTTGCCATGGCGGCGTTATTTGCGCCATTGATCTCCCCACACAACCCCTTGCAGATCAATTCCGGCAAGGGATTCTTGCCGCCAGCCTGGGTGGAAAAATCCTCGAGCGGAGCAACGGGAGAAGCCCAATTCCCGTTAGGGACAGATACCCTGGGTAGAGACCTGCTCAGCCGGGTGATCTACGGGGCGCGGGTGTCGATGATGGTGGGTTTTGTCCCGGCAATCATTATTTTGGTAGTCGGTACAACGATTGGATTGCTGGCGGGCTTCGGCGGCGGGCGGGCGGATAATCTCCTGATGCGCATCACGGATGTAGCCTACGCTTTCCCGGATTTATTGTTTTTCATCATTGTGATGGTTGCCTTGCGGGATTCGGCTGTGGGCAACCTGATGAACGGATTGTTCCTGTTGTTTATCGCTCTGGCGTTGGTCAGTTGGGTAGGCATCGCCCGCATCACACGTGGGCAGACCCTATCCTTAAAGGAAAAAGAATTCGTAGAAGCAGCCCGCAGCATCGGCGCGGGGGATACCCGCATTATGACCAGGCATATTTTACCCAATGCGCTCGGTCCGCTGATCGTGGCGGCGGCTTTCCTGATCCCCAATATGATCATCACGGAAGCGATTCTCGGATACCTGGGGCTGGGTTTGCGCCCGGCGACCGATCCCAGCTCGTTTTTCATCACCAGTTGGGGGTCCTTGTTGCTGGAGGGTCAGAGCGCTATCAACGCCCAGCCGTGGATGTTGTTGGCGCCAGCCATCTGCGTTGCCCTGGTGGTGCTGGCATTCACCTTCCTGGGAGACGGTCTGCGGGACGCGTTGGACCCGCGCATGCGCGGTACTCAGTAAGGGCGTTGCAGGTGACGAGACGCTGAATCATGTATTGGCTAACATACGGACGGGAAACCGCCCGTATGTGTTATTCCTAATTCGTTGATTAAAATTACGGTTTTGTTGGTACAATAAATTTGAGGGAACATGAAATGGCTCTGTAGCGTCTTTAGATAAGAGATGCTACTGAAAGAGTAGTCTGCAGTTTGGTATGTTTCAAGGATTGGCTGTAAGAGATCTTCTCTAAGAAAAAATAGCCAATCGGTCGGGGCATAGCTAGTTGAAAAGGGAAAATTCCCCAGGGGATACTCCCAGGGGACTCAGCCCAGTGAAAAGGATCGAAATGTCTCAACCAATTGACAAGGAATTGATCCTTAAACTACAAGATGGAAGTCTGGAAGCCCTGGGTGAGCTGTATGACCAGCACCGCCGCATGGTGTACCGCACTGCGCTGGTCATCACCGGCGACCAGGATGCAGCCAGTGACCTGTTGCAGGACGTTTTCCTGCGCCTGTTCCGCTTTGCAGCCAATATCGATTCAACGCGCCCCATTGAGCCCTGGTTATACCGCATGACCACCAATCTATCTTACGATTGGGTCAAACGGCAGAGTCGTTGGCCGCGCCCCCTGGAAGACCTGGTGGATTGGTTGGCGATTCCGGGAAGAAATCCAACCGATACTGCAGCCGAGTGGAACGATGATTGGCGCGAGGTGCAACAAGCCATTTCGTCATTGCCGCTGGCGCAACGTGTGGTCATCACCCTGTATTATCTGAACGATCTGCAGCTTCAAGAGATTGCTGATATCCTGGATGTCCCGGTTGGGACAGTCAAATCACGCCTGCATTACGGGCGGCTATCGCTGCGCCACAAACTGGGTCTGGAGCAGGGTGCAGCCCGAGGTTGGACTTATGGTAGCTCATAGGATGTGGTGCTGATGAAAGATGATACTGACAAGTTTGTGCGCCAGGCGCTGAAAAATTGGGCAGTGGAGCAACAGCCTCCCACCAACGGGCGCGCTCGATTATTATTGGTTGCTGCATCGATCCAGCGTGAACAGACGGGGGATATACCGATCAATGTGGACCCGAAAGATTTTGCTTCCAACCTGCAATCACCGCTCGATCAAGCCATGCGCATTTACAACCTGCCCTGGTTGGACATCTCCAATCTTGCGCTCTCACCCACCCGACGGGTGACATAGATTAGCCGGGTGAATATAATTCCATTTCTCTAAGGTTACAAGACTATCTTTGCGCTGCTGATTAACTTTCTACTCCAGGGTTACTCCCGTTTTGACATGAAACCCATAATTAAGAGATTAACAGGCTCGGTCCTGCTTGGACTAGCTTTAACTATAATTTTAGCTGCATGCAATTATCCTGCCCCCGACCTGCCTCGGGTAGCAGCGTCTGAGGCGCCCACACAGAATCAAATCTCATCCTCGCCAACTGCCTCTCCGACTCCAACGCCAACGCCGCCCAAAATTCTGGCGGTTTGCCTGT
>JAJRBU010000238.1 GCA_028679315.1 Methanoregulaceae archaeon | reverse complement strand
GGAAAGGTACTTCAGGATATTATGCACATGATACCATTTACCCGCTGAATACTCCGCTCGAGATACTCAGGTATCCGCTGCTTTCCACTCTCGACAAACTGAGGCTTGCCCTCCTCACGATGCGATCGAAACGGACCGATCCTTCCTCGCTTGACGATATCACGGCACATGAGTATATCCTGTCCGAAGTCGGACAAAGGACCTATGAGGCGTTTTTCCAGCCGCTTCTTACCAGCAAGTTCGGAACAATGAGCGAGAATGTATCCGCCGCATGGCTGATCGGGAGGATCGCTATCCGGTCCGACCGGGGTCTTTCCGGAGAGCGGTTAGGATACCTGAAGGGTGGATTCCAGGTCTTTCTGGATGCCCTTACCGCTGATGTCGGACGGGACTGCACGGTTCGGCTCCATGATCCGGTCACCCTCCTGTCAAAGAACATGGACGGATGGCGGGTGAACGGCCAGCATTACGACGCGGTCCTCTCCACGATTCCTCCCCAGGCACTCACCCCACTCGGAGGCCCGGCTCTCCCTCCGGTTCCGTACCAGGGGGCAGCATGCCTCACTCTCGGGATGGAGGAGGAGTATACCAGGGGTATTTACTGGTTGAACGTGAAAGATCCGGGTCCCTTCGGCGCAGTGATCACCCATACCAATTTTATCCCCGTTGACCGGTATGGGGAGCATATCGTGTACCTGGCCTCCTATTTCTCGGGAACCCTTCCGGCCAAGGCAGGAACCGTGATGCGTGAAGAATTCTGTAAACGGTTCTCCGTCCCCTCCTCCTCGATTCACTGGGAGCGGTTCACCGTTGAACCCCTGGCAGGGCCGGT
Source organism: Methanoregulaceae archaeon (assembly GCA_028679315.1). Taxonomy (GTDB): domain Archaea; phylum Halobacteriota; class Methanomicrobia; order Methanomicrobiales; family Methanospirillaceae; genus UBA9949. Next base: position 19,809 of record JAJRBU010000238.1, on the reverse strand, counting down.
TTTTATCACGGGATACCGGAATCTCATCCCGCGATACCAGGAGAAAGGCCTCTTCTTTGCGGGGATGTTCTCGCCATCCAACTACCCGGAACGGAGCATGGAGGGATCGGTTCTGGCAGGATATCAGGCCGCTGCAGCGATCTCAGAGGGAACATTGTGACAGGGTGTGGAGTAAGTGCGGTCATCCCCGTTTACAATGACAGGGAGGCTCTTGCAAGGGCTATCCCCCGCTCAATCGCCACCATCGAGACCATCGACAATACTTTTGAGTTGATCATTGCAGAGGATGGTAGTACCGATGGAAGTGCTGATCTTGTCCGGTCATGGGCCGAGCAGGATCCGCGGGTACGCCTCCTCCATAGCGATGAACGGCTTGGCAGGGGAAAAGCACTGAACCGGGCTTTCTCCATGGCTGAAGGAGCGATCGTCTGCTATTATGACGTTGATCTGGCAACCGATATGAAGCACCTTGCAACCCTGACAGGTGCAATCAGGAACGGGTACGATATCGCGACCGGTTCACGCCTCCTCCCCGAAAGCAGGATCCAGCGGAGCGGAGGGCGTGAGATTGCAAGCAGGGGGTATAACCTCCTTGTCAGGACCGTGCTTGGTAGCAGACTCCATGACCACCAGTGCGGATTCAAGGCATTTTCACGGGAGAGGATCCTTGCAATCCTCCCTTCGGTCAGAGATACCCACTGGTTCTGGGATACCGAAGTACTGGTCAGGGCAGGGAGGCAGGGATACCGGATCTGTGAGTTCCCGGTGAACTGGCAGGAAGGAGAGAAGACGACCGTCAGGCGGCATGACGTCTGGGATATGGGGGCAGCAGTCCTCCGGCTCTGGTGGCAGCTCCATGTTTCGGAAGATTAGCGCGATTGTCGTATCCACCCTGATTGCGATAGGTATCATCCTGTTCATGCTCTTTCGGGTGAAAGATGACCTTGTCGTTGCGCTTGAACATATCGTCTGGCTCTATTGTGCCCTGGCAGTAGCAGTCTGCTCCCTTGCATGGCTCCTCCGTGGGCTTCGGTATAAAATAATCCTCTCCGGCATAGGGATCCAGTGCAGCATCCTGTTCTCCACCGGCTGCATTTTCATCTCCCAGACCGCAAACCTCATCGTTCCCGCCAGGCTCGGGGACCTGGTGCGGGTTTTCATCCTCAGGCATGAATACGGGGCCAGTATTTCTCAGGGAATCTCTTCCATCGTTGTGGAACGTGTGTTTGATATCGTCATGGTCGCCCTTCTTGGTGCGGTCTCCCTCCTTTTCGTGTTCAATGTACCGGGAGAGTATTTCTGGCTCATCGTCATTCCCCTTCTCCTCGGAGCCGGATTTTTCATCTTCCTCTCGGTCAGTGACCGGTTTGCTTCTGACAACCGGTATATCGGCATCCTGCTCACGATGCTCGACCAGATCAGGCAGGTGTCGCTCTCAGTCCGATCAATCCTTGCCCTCTCATCTACTTCTATCGTGATCTGGATCCTCGATGTCATCGTCTGCCTCTTCGTTGCCATGATGTTTGGAGTGACCATCCCGTTTGCAGTTGTTACGCTTGCCATCGTTGTCGGCAATCTGGTAAAGGCTATACCCCTGACACCGGGGGGGATTGGAACCTATGAACTGGCAGTCGTCGCCATCTTTTCCGCTGCAGGGGTAGATCCTGCCATCGCCACGCTCATCGCGGTGATCGATCACCTCCTCAAGAATCTGGTCACTCTCGCGGGAGGGGTTATCTCAATCTACCTCTTTGGCGACTGGGTGATCGATGCGATAAAATCCGCCTTTAAAAAGGAGATGACCGAGGATGACCACCCCGGGGTATGAACTCCAGTTCCTGATGGTGACAGGCTGGCTGATCCTGCTCGTCCTGCTCCAGCTGGCAGTCTGGCCTCTCCTCCGGCCGGCACTGAAAGAGTTCTCATTTCCCGCTGCCTTTCCTGCCTCCCTGCTCCTTTTTACCCTGGGGTCCTGGTACTGCGGGCTCATGCACCTCCCGGTATGGATCGCGTTTGTCCCGTTTGCAGCCCTGCTCTTCTGGTTCGCCTACAACGGATGTTACCGACGCGATGCGCTCCGTGGACAGGGAACGTGGGTCCTCGTTTTTCTCGTCTTCTTCTTCTTCATGCTCGAACTGCGGTTCATCAACCCGAGCATCTCTTTTGCAGAGAAGTTCATGGACCATGCATTTCTTGCATCGATCATGAGAGATCCGGTCATCCCTCCCCTTGACCCATGGTTTCTCGGGGGAACCCTGGATGTTTACTACTATCTCGGGTACTGGATGTTTGGCATGCTCGGGATCGTCTCGGGCGTCCCATCGAATATCGTATTCAATCTTGCTCTGCCCACCGTTCTTGCCAATGCAGCAGTGGGCATGTATGCCCTTTCACACCTCCTCGCAAACCGCCTCAGGTGGCTGCCGCTCCTGACATTCCTCGTGGTCAATCCCTCATTTTTCTGGCAGATTATCCTCGGAAAAACCTCAGGGGCCGTCCTCTGGGACAGTACACGCACGATCCCGGATACCATCCATGAATACCCGGCGTTCTCGTTTGTATGGGGCGATGTCCATGCCCATGTGGTCTCGATCTTCAACCAGGTGTTCCTCCTCTTTCTGCTTGTCTATGCCCTGAAGAACTGGAGGGGGCTGGCACCGGGCCATCGCCTGATCCTTGCCGCCCTCTGTGCGCTCTCGCTCGGGTCCATGCCCCTGATCAATACCTGGGATGTGCTCCTCTATGCCCCGGTCACCGTGCTGTTCGGGTTGCTGATCTGGTACGAGAACAGGGGATTTACGGAGGGGGAGTCTCCCGGTGCGGACCAGAGAAGCGAAGGATGGAAAAGGTTCATCTGCAGACCATACAGCTTCCTCATCCTCGTCACATTCCTCTCTTTCATCGTCTACCTTCCCTATTACTTCCAGCTGAATACCGGGGGGGTACAGGGGATCGGCATCGTGCATTCCCCAAGCCCTGTCCCTGCATTCCTCCTTGTCCATGGCCTGTTTCTCCTGATTTTTCTTGTATACCTAAGGAAGGATATCATCCAGATGCCGTATCTTTTCCTCATCCCTGTTCCTTTCGTCCTGGCCGGCTATACCGCTGCGGGGATCGCTGCCCTGCCGGTTGTGTACTTCCTCATGCGAAAGCAGAGGACCCCCGCAGAGATCCTCGCACTCTGCGGGCTTACCGTGATCATCCTGTGTGAATTTTTCTATCTGAAAGATAACATGGGAGAGGTATATTTCCGGATGAATACCGTCTTCAAATTCTACCTCCCCGCATGGATCCTGATGGCATCCTCCGGTTTTGCGATGCTTGCAATGATGCTGGAACACCCGGTATCACGTCTACAGATCAGCAGGGGTATGAAAACCGGTGCACTCATCGCAGTGGTGGCACTCCTTCTCATTACACCCGTGGTGATCCCCCTGGAATACAGCCACCGCGATGCAACACTCAACGGACTCTCCTGGCTTGACACGACCCATCCGGGCGATGCACAGGCAATCGCCTACCTCAGGTCACTCGACGGCAGCTACGGCCTTGTCGAGGCAGAGGGCGGGGACTACGCGTACTATTCGCGGATATCTTCATCTACGGGGATCCCGGCCATCATCGGGATGCCATTTCATGAGTATATGTGGCGGGCTGACAGCTGGTACGGTGAACGGGTGAATGATATCCGGCTCATCTACGAGGACCCGGAACAGACCCTCCCCCTCATGAAGAAGTACAATGCCACCCTCCTCTACATCGGAGAGACCGAACGGGAGCGGTATTCCGTGAGGGCAGACGAGGCCAATCTTCCGTTGCTCTATAACCAGTCAGGGGTGGAGATCTACACGCTCTCCGTCTGAAAACCCATGGTGCCGGAGCACGCTCACAAACATTTATTGCCATTCCTGTTGATTTTATATAGCTACATCGTCGTCACTGACTGATGAGTGATGAAGGAGACTACGCTACTCCTGAATGAGGTGAGTTATGGCAAAGACGTACGTAAAATTCCAGGTTTCTGAAGAGATTCAGAACAAAGCGCTCGAAGCCCTTGAGATGGCACGTGATACCGGTAAGATCAAGAAAGGTGCAAACGAGGCAACAAAAGCGATCGAGCGGAGTCTTGCTGCGCTGGTCCTTATCGGTGCAGATGTTGAACCGGAAGAGATCGTGATGCACCTTGGCCCGCTCTGTGAAGAGAAGAAGATCCCCTTTGTGTATATCAACAAACAGAATGATATCGGGGCCGCAAGCGGCCTTGAGGTCGGCTCCACTGCTGCAGCGATCGTCAAGCCCGGCAAGGCAAAAGATCTCATCGACGAGGTCGCCAAACAGATCAGCGACCTGAGAGCGTGAACAGACCATGGCAGATGAAGGAACGCCTGCAGAGGTAATCGAAGTGATCGGATCCACCGGGATGCACGGCGAAGCCATGCAGGTGAAATGCCGGATTCTCGAGGGGCCGAACAAGGGGCGTATCATCACCCGCAACACGGTGGGACCCATCCGCGAGGGTGACGTGCTGATGCTCCTTGAGACCGAACGCGAGGCAAAGAAACTCTCCCGGCGGTGATCAGAGAATGGTAGAACAGAAAAACTGCAGTTTCTGCGGTGAACCAATCGAGCCCGGAACAGGAAAGATGTTTGTCAGGAAAGACAGTAGTATCTTCTACTTCTGCAGCTCAAAATGCCAGAACAACTTCCGCCTCGGCAGGACTCCCCGCAAGGTCTCCTGGACAAAAGCCGGGCGAAAGGCACTCGGAAAGGAGTGAGAGGGGGCATGGACCGGACCTTTGTGATGGTCAAGCCGGACGGGGTAGCAAGGGGACTCATCGGCCCGATAGTCAGCCGCTTCGAAGCCAAAGGGTTCAAGCTGATTGCTGCCAGGCTCGAGAAGCTCCCTGAAAAACGGGTGATGGAGCAGTACAGGGAACACCTTGAAAAACCATTCTTCCCGTCGCTCCGGCACTATATCACGAGCGGCCCGGTATTTCTTATGGTATGGGAAGGGCGATCGGCAGTTACCGTCATACGTTCGCTTGTCGGGGCAACCAACCCGGCTGAAGCAGCGCCGGGCACAATCCGCGGGGACTTTGCCCTCGATATCGGCAGGAACGTGATTCACGCATCCGACTCCCCGGAAAGCGCAAAACGGGAGATCGTGCTCCATTTCACCGCAGAAGACCTCTGCTCATACAAGCGGGTCGATGAAGCCGTTTTGTACGAATAGATCCACCGAACGATTCCTCTTTTTTCCAGAATCCGGTTGTCCCGTTTCCTGGCATTTACCCGATCGCGGTAAGGCAAACGCTCTTCCCTTCATACGGCAGATCATCCCGTATGGCCGGGGACATGGTCACGTTTGCGCTCCTCTCCCTCTCCTCTATTGTGATCATTGTCAATCCTCTCGGAGCCACCCTGACCTTTGTGTCCCTCACTACCTCGCTCAGTCATGAGGCAAGGTTGAAAGTGGCGGTGGAATCCTGCCAGTATGCCCTTGCCATCCTTCTCGCGTTCGCCCTGGCGGGGGGTATCATCCTCCAGCTCTTTGGAATCACAATAGAGGCATTCCGAATCGGCGGGGGTATCCTCTTGTTCGTGATCGGGATGGAGATGGTCTATGCCCGGACGTCACGGACGAAGCTGACCGCTACCGAGAAGTACGAGAGTATGGATGCCGAGGATATCTCTGTCACACCTCTTGCCATCCCCATGATCGCAGGCCCTGGTGCAATAACCACGACAATCGTTCTGATGAATGAGGCAACAGGATCGGTCCCCCGGATTGCACTGATCCTGATCTCAGTTGTGATCGCAATTCTTCTCACCTACGTCATGATGGCCAGGTCAGATTCCATTGTCAGTCGTATCGGGCAGAAAGAGTTCCGGGCAATCAACCGGCTGATGGGGATGCTACTGATAGCAATCGCGGTGCAGTTCGTGATCACAGGCCTTACCGCTGCCTTCCCAGTACTTTCTGCGACCTAAGAAAGGACTGACTATGAAGGGAGCATGACATAAAAGGAGCCAAAGAATCGTATGCTGATAAAAATTGCCGGAGCACAGATGGGAAGCGTGTGGGAGGAGCCGATGCAAAGCCTGCACAAAGCAGAACCCTCTGTCAGGACGGCTGCAGACAAGGGAGCTTCCCTGATCTGTTTTCCCGAACAATACCCGACCGGGTGGGATCCCCGGTCAATTCAGTATACCCAGGGCAGGGACGGCCCGGTTGTAGCCCGGTTCCGTGACCTTGCACGGGAATACGGGATTGCGATCGTTGGCTCATTCAGGGAACGCTCTGATCCGAAACCAAGAAACACCTGCATCGTTCTTGATCGTGAAGGGGAGGATGCGGCCTCCTACTCGAAATGTCACCTGTTCACCCCAGCCTGCGAGGATGAACAATACAGTCCCGGAGAGAGACTGGGGGTGTTCAGACTTGCTGATGTCCCCTTCGGTATCGCGATCTGCTATGATCTCCGTTTCTCTGGACTCTTCCATGCCTATGCCCGGAAGGGGGTCTGCTGCATGCTGGTACCTGCAGCATGGCCCGCCTCGCGGATCGATCACTGGGAGCTCTTCATCAGGGCACGGGCACTCGAATACCAGCTGTACGTGGTGGGAGTTAACACCACGGGAGTGAATCCCGTCGATACGTATTGCGGCAGATCGCTTGTAGCTGACCCTTCAGGAACCATTATTGCAGCGGCAGGGAATGAGGAGGAGTTGATCGTTGCCACGATCGATACGGACACCGTCCATCGTATCCGTGAGGCGCTCCCCATACATCGGGAGAGGGAACCGGAATGGTTCACTCGTCAATAGTCCGGCAATACAGAGGACGCCGGATTCCTGCGTTTCGGATGCGTATATGTGCGATGACCACCCAGATCTAGAGCATGTATCGCCTCACCTGCGTGCAATGCGGCCGGTCGTATCCTCCTGACGAGATACTCTATACCTGCCGCTCCTGCGGACACCTGCTCTTTGTGGAGTACGATCTTGACTCCATCAGTGTCAGGCGTGAGGAATGGAATCGGCGTCCGATCTCGGTGTGGCGCTACCGTGAGCTCCTCCCGGTCACCATCCCGCCCGTTACCCTGCAGGAAGGGGGCACGCCCCTCTATAAGCTGGATCGTATCGGGAAAGAGATCGGACTTCCGCACCTGTACGCAAAGCACGAAGGGATGAATCCTACCGGTTCGTTCAAGGACAGGGGGATGACGGTCGGGGTGAGTATGGCGCTTCAGCTCAAAAAATCGACCGTCGCCTGTGCAAGTACCGGGAATACCTCGGCAAGCCTTGCAGCCTATGCGGCAAAGGCCGGGATACCTGCGGTGGTACTCCTTCCTGCAGGCAAGGTAGCGCTTGGGAAAGTGGCACAGGCGCTGATGCACGGGGCAAATGTCATCTCGATCAGGGGTAATTTCGATAAAGCCCTTGAGATGGTTCAGGAGTTGTGCATCAGCCACGGGCTCTATCTCTTAAACTCGATCAATCCCTTCCGACTGGAGGGGCAGAAGACCATCGGGTTTGAAGTGATCGACCAGCTCGGGTGCGTTCCGGACCGGATCGTGCTGCCGGTCGGGAATGCAGGGAATATCTCTGCCGTACACAAGGGACTCGGTGAACTCCACGCCCTCGGCCTGATCGAGCGCTTCCCGATGATGACCGGGATTCAGGCAAAGGGCTCGAGCCCGGTTGTCCGGGCGATACGCGAGGGACTCCCTGTAGTGATCCCGGAAATTGAGCCGGAGACCGTGGCCACCGCGATACGGATTGGAGCCCCGGTCAACGCCGAGAAGGCACTCACTGCAATCCGGCGGACTGGCGGGACTGCCGAATGGGTCACCGATGACGAGATCCTCGCAATGCAGAGGGCGCTTGCACAAAAAGAAGGGATCGGGGTTGAACCGGCATCGGCTGCATCGGTTGCAGGGGTGCGCAAGCTTGCTTTCGAAGGAGTGATCGATCCCAGTGAACAGGTTGTATGTGTGGTGACCGGGCACCTGCTGAAAGACCCGGAGACGGTAATTAAGCAATGCAAAGCTCCCACCGAGATCGATGCAGACCTGCAGTCGCTGCTCTCTGCATTGCACTCCTCCTGATCCCCGCGGCAGCCCAGGCTCTCACCGCCGAGTACCATATCCTCCCGAACGGGACTGCATACCAGGCGGCGGTTGAGATCGTGGATGCCGACCGTTATTCGTTTTCAGAGACGGGATTCCTGGGAGAGCGGATTCCGGTCCAGGTAAGCGGAGTCTCCCTCTCGGGCGACTGTCCACGCAATTCCTGCAATTTCAGCTCTGCCGACCGGTTCACCATCACCTTTCCCAAAGGAAATTACACCGTCCATTTCGTCGGAACGGTCCGTGATAACCATTTCCTGGCCACGTTTACCGATCCCTACACGGTAAAGGTAACCCTTCCCCCGGAGTTTGATGTCAGGAATCACTTCATCGGCTCAATCAGCCCGGGTGCGGGGGTGACAGAGGGGAACGATGGAACGGTCGTCATTGCCTGGAACTCAACACGGAATGCCGAGGTCAGGTTTTATACCGAAGACAGGGTGACTCTGCTGACCTTGTTTGGGCAGTTCTGGATCATTATTGCGGTTGTGCTCCTCATCCCTTTCCTGTTCACCTGGAAGAGGAAGCAAGGATAAGGGAATAACCTCCTATGTACTTCCTCCCCTGAAGAGTCGACAGGAATAGCACTTTTTTGGTTGGATAAAAAGTTGATGGATGAAATAGCAACTGCTACCCTTTCTTATTTTTTCAGCTTGATATCAATCCCGAACTTCTCGGCATTCCTGTCAGCGGTAGCCTGGATCTTGGCAATCTCGGCATCATTTTTCTTTGGTTTGAAGAGATGGCGGAACCGTTTCTGCTCGATCAGGTAGTCCTCCACCGGTTTTCGCACCACCTTCTTCACTCTCGTGACCACCCCGTTCTCCATCTCGTAATTGACCCAGAGCCCGGTCTCGATGGCGAGCTTGCCGATCGCGATCGTCTTCTCCCCCTCAAATCCCCAGCCGGTGCAGCAGGGGGCATGGACCTGAATATAACACGGCCCCGGGGTATTGATGGCCTTCTCCACCTTCTTCTTGAAATCCGGGGGATAGGCTATGGATGCCGTCGCCACGTAAGGGGCACCGTGTGCAGCGAGGATCATGGGGAGATCCTTTTTCGGCCGCTTGTTTCCAAAAGAGCAGCTTCCTGCCGGGCTTGTTGTAGTACTGGCATCGTAGGGAGTTGCACCGGACCGCTGGATACCGGTGTTCATGTAGGCTTCGTTATCATAGCAGATGTAGGTGAAGTCATGGCCCCTCTCGAATGCCCCGGACAGACAGAGGATCCCGATATCAAACGTCGCACCGTCTCCACCAATGGCAATGACCTTCTCCTTTCGCCCCTGCTTTGCGAGCGAGGCTACCACCCCCGATGCAACAGCAGAATTGTTCTCAAAGAGCGAATGGATCCAGGGAACCTTCCATGCCGTTTCCGGATACGGGGTCGAGAAGACCTCCATACACCCCGTTGAGGAGACGATGATCGTATCCTTCCCTGCTGCATCAAGCATGAGCCGGGCTGCCATGGCAGCCCCGCAGCCACCGCATGCCCGGTGACCCGAATCGAAGAGCCCGCAGGCCGCCTCGTCGTTCATTTCAGCACCTCCTCGCGAAGCCCGTAATACAGGTCACCTTTGCCTTCCCCAGCAAGTGAGACGACCCGTGCGATATCCTTCTTCCGGACATCCCTGCCTCCAAGGCCGATGATGTAATCATGCACCGGGATCTGGCTCCCGTAGAGGGCATCCCTTACTTCGAGCGCTACCGCGCCCTTCGATCCAAGGGAGATATTCTTGTCAAGGACCGCGACCCGGCTCACCCCGGATAAGGCTTTTTTCACCTCATCTGCCGGGAACGGGCGGAATGTTCGGATCTTGAGCAACCCGACTTTGTTCCCTGCATCCCTCAATTCGTCGATGGCATCTTTCACCGTTCCGCAGAGCGATCCCATCGCGACCAGAGCGCAATCCGCATCTTCCATCCGGTAGCTCTCGACAAGCCCGCTGTAATCCCTGCCGAAGAGTTCAGCAAACTCTCTTCCTGCCTTGGGGAATACCGATAATGCCTTCTTCGCTGCCTGGTCGATCTCGTACCGGAACTCCATGTAATAGTCGGGTGCCGCGAACAGGCCGAAGCTGATCGGATCTTCAGCATCGAGCCGCTGGAATGGCGTGAAGCGCGGGAGATACCGGTCCGCTTCTTCCTGGGTAAGGATATCCACCGGCTCGTAGGTATGGGAGAGGATGAATCCATCGAAGCAGACAAATGAAGGGAGGAGGATGTTGTGATCTTCTGATACCCTGTACGCAAGGTAATGGAGGTCGGTCGCTTCCTGGTTGTCTTCGGCATAGAACTGCAGCCAGCCCGAATCCCGGAGCGAGATCGAGTCCTGCTGGTCGTTCCATATCGAGAGAGGAGCCCCGAGTGCGCGGTTCGCGATGGTCATGACGACAGGGAGCCGCATTCCTGCACAGTTGAAACAGACCTCGAACATCAATGCCAGTCCCTGGGAGGTGGTTGCCGAATAGACCCTCGATCCTGCCGCGCTCGCACCAAGGCAGGCCGAGAGGGCAGAGAACTCGCTCTCCACCGTGATGTACTCGGCATCGATCGTGCAGTTTGCCACCATATCGGCAAGCGCTTCAACGATATGGGTCTGGGGGGTGATAGGATACGCTGCAATGACCTGGGGCCGGCATTTCCCGACCGCATCTGCCACCGCAAGTGATCCCTCGGTTATCTCGAGCATGTCACTTCTCCTCCTTCTTCATCTCGATCGCTTCGGAAGGGCACTCTTCTGCACAGAGCCCGCATCCCTTGCAGTAGTCATAATCCGGGACCGGAAGTCCTTCCTCGTTCTCACCAATACAGCCTTCAGGGCAGACGATCCTGCACATCCCGCAGCTGGTGCAACGCTCATTGATGAATGCAGGCCTGAATACCCGCCATGATCCGGTCTTGTTGTTGCGCGAGTTCCCGGGCCTGGCAGTACAACCTGTGCCGAGTGCCATGGTCAGGCTGCCCCCTTCACAAAATCATAGGCCGCTTTCGCCGCAGCAATGTTCTTGGTGGCGAGATCGCCCCGGAACCGCCTTTTGACTGCGTCTTCGAGAGCCGTAAAACCGATCTCGCCGCTTGCCGCTGCAAATGCTCCCATCAATGCCGTATTGGTGATAGGGAGACCGATCTTCTGGAGTGCGATTGAGGTTGCATCGATCATGATGACCTTCACCCCCTTCGGGACCGGGGATTCGATCCCCTTTTCCGTGTTCACGATAGCGATACCTCCCTCCTTCATACCGTAAAAGACGTTCACATCCTTGATCAGTGTACTGTCCTGCACGATGATATAGTCGGGTTCGTAGATCTGGCTCCGGAGACGGATCTTTTTGTTGTCGAACCGGACAAATGCCTGAACAGGAGCACCCCGGCGTTCAACACCAAACGCGGGGAAGGCCTGTGCATGCATTCCCCCCTCAAAGGCGGCAACGGCAATCAGTTCTGCGGCAGTGACCGACCCCTGCCCACCCCTGCCATGAATACGTAGCTCTCTCAAGAAAATCCCTGGATCATTACTATAATTGATTTACAGCCAACTGGTGCAACTGTAAATACTACATGATGTTCTTCCGGCGATACTGTAGTTACTGATACATATTGGTCCCGAAGAAATAAAAAAATTAGCATGATTGATAATGACAAACTCCGGCCTTCCGGGAAGCTATTCCCGAATATCACCCGGACCTGGTTACCTGTTGACGCTGATCCCGAGAATTTCGCTCCTGCCCTGGTATACATCCCTGGCGATCAGGGCCAGCCCTGACGAAGCACACCATTCGTCATAGATTGCCGCTTCCCGGCCCAGGAGGGCTGATACCTCCCCGGCAACGCGGGGTCCCAGAGACCCGGCGAGGGCGATGCGGGCTCCGGGATTGAGGAGGAGGAGGGCGGCACACTCCATCGCGGAGAACAGTGCTATCGCAGGAAGACGCTCATGTGCCGGGAGTGTATGGTTCACCCCTGCCTGGAGAAACGCTTCGTTTGCCGTGCACATCCCGGCATCCACCCTCCGGATAGCATCCACGTCAAGCGCCCCATGCTCAAGTCCTGGCGCAAAGAGGCAGGCATCGAATCCCCCGGCAATCAGACCGTCCTTGATAAGCAGGGTGACCGTGTTTGAGGAGACATCGGAAACGACAACATCTCTGCCGAGCTCCTGTGAGACACGATAGGCGATTCCTATCTTTTCAGGGCTTGCCTGGTGGGAGTAGGCTTTGAAGCGGAAGTCGGTGGGGGAATCCCGGTGCAGACCAGGAATGACGATGGCAGGAAGACCGCTCTCCCGAATCTGGTCAAACACGCGGGTTCCCCCGCCGACATGCTTGCCGGCACCTTCCCTGCTCCTGATACCCCGACCCTCGACCTGTCCGATCGGGGTGATACCGCTGATCCCATCCCCCATGGAATAAGTGAGCGCAATCCCGGTTATCTCATCAACAGGACCGAGTCTCGCGAGATCCTGCCAGCAGAAGGTCCGCGCCTCTTCTCTCGTTATCTTGAAACAGGACTTCCCGGTTGAAAACCGAATCGAGCTGGTCCCATGGTCTATACCGATAAACATCTTCAACCATTCCTAGGTGTGCTGGCAAATTTATCGTTGCGATCGGAAGGGTCATCACCGGCCTTGTTCGCGTTTGTATCCCTACGAATTCCCCCCTCCCGGCGGCAGAAGAGCATGGCACATGTAACGGCGATATCAGCCATCAGCAGAGGCCTGTCGCATGGACGCCTGGCGATCAGGGTGATAAATCCCTGAATCGCACCAAAGGAATGCGTATATCACCATGAGCGCATGCAAGAGAAATCTTCAGACCGCCCTTTGGAGCAGCAATTCTTGAGACCACACTTTTAGTAGGAGGGAAGAGAGATTTTTAAAGGTGAATACACAGGACGGGGGCAGATTTTGAATGCGGTAGTCACGGGAGGAGCCGGATTTATCGGTTCTCACCTTGTCGATGCCCTGATTGCACGGGGCGAAACGGTCACCGTCATCGACAACCTCTCCACCGGAGATATCAGGAATATTGCAGGGCACATCAGATCGGGAGCAGTACGATTCATCCAGGGGGATCTCCTCCTTGACGGATGGCAGGAGCACGTTGCTGGTGCCAGCCGCGTCTATCACATCGCTGCAGACCCGGATGTCAGGGCAAGTGCCGCGAACCCGGAAGGGGTGTATATCCGGAATGTTACGGCAACGGTCAGGGTACTTGAGGCCATGCGGGAGGCAGGATGCACTGAGATCGTATTCACCTCGACATCGACAGTGTACGGTGAGGCCGATCTCATCCCAACTCCGGAAGAGTATCCCAGGATGGAGCCTATCTCCATCTATGGAGGAACGAAACTTGCCTGTGAGGCGATGATCTCGGCCTATGCCCATACCTATGGATGGAAGTCATGGGTATTCCGGTTCGCAAATATCATCGGTGAGCGGAGCAATCATGGCGTTATCTGGGATTTCATCCACAAACTCCGCGAAAATCCCAGTGAACTTGAGATCCTCGGGGATGGAAAGCAGACAAAATCGTACTGTTCGGTATCGGCATGTATTGACGCCGTGCTGTTCACGGTGGCACATACCAAAGCACCCTTCACCTGTCTCAACATCGGTTCGGAAGACTGGATTGATGTGACCTCGATCGCATCCATCGTCTCCGATGAGATGGGACTTCCAGGCGTTTCATTTCACTACGCGGGAGGCGATCGTGGATGGGTCGGGGATATCCCACGGATGCTCCTTTCCATAGAAAAACTGAGATCGCTCGGCTGGAGGTCTGAGGTGACATCAGAGCAGGCGGTCCGGGATGCAGCCCGTGCACTGGTACGGACGAGGGGAGATTCTTTTTGAAGAGAGGGCGAGGCATGAGTGGCAGATCACAGCAGTACCTGGTAATTCTTGGCGATGGCATGGCGGACGAACCGCTGTCAGAACTCGGGGGAAAGACTCCGCTGGAATATGCCAGGACCCCGAACATGGACAGGATCGCCCGGGAAGGGACGATGGGAATGGTACGGACCATCCCGGACGGGTACGAGGCCGGGAGCGATATCGCCAACCTCGGAATACTCGGGTACGATCCCCGCTCCTGTTATACCGGCAGAGGGCCTCTTGAGGCCGCGAGCATGGGGCTTTACCTGGCACCAGGTGATATTGCATACCGATGCAATCTCGTAACGATCGTGGATGGTGTGATGGCTGACTTCTCGGCAGGGCACATCTCAAGCGAAGAGGGAACAGCTCTTTTTGCCACGCTCTCAGAACACCTCCCGGACATCTCCCTCTATCCCGGGGTCTCCTACCGGAACATTCTTGTCGTGCACGAGGGGAAAGGAGCCACAACATATCCGCCCCACGATATCGTCGCTGAGACGATCGAGCCTTATCTTCCTTCCGGGAACGACGCAAGGATTCTCCTGGAATGCATGGAGCAGAGCAGAACAGTCTTTTCAGACCATCCGGTGAACAGAGCACGTCTCTTGCGGCAGAAACCCCCGGCAACCCAGATATGGCCATGGAGCGGGGGGAAGAAGCCCACGCTTACCCCGTTTTTGACCCTCTTTGGCAAGGAGGCAGGGGTCATCTCTGCAGTGGATCTGCTCCAGGGGATCGCACGGCTAGCAGGGATGGAAGTGATCCGGGTTCCGGGTGCGACCGGGTATCTGGATACGGATTACCAGGCAAAGGCCGCCTATGCACTGGATGCACTGGAGCACCTTGATTTTGTCTACGTCCATATTGAAGCGGCGGATGAAGCAGGTCATCTTGGAAATGCTGACGAGAAGGTGAAGGCAATCGAGCAGATTGACCAGATGATCGGGACGGTAATGAAAGAGTTTTCCGGGATTATTGCCGTACTGCCCGACCATCCTACCCCGATACGAATCAAGACCCATACCTCCGATCCCGTGCCTTTCGCGATATGGGGAAAAGGACATGACTCCACGATGGCTTTCTCGGAGAAAGAGGGAACCTGCGGGAGGTATGGTATCATCGATGCCCCCCGGTTCCTTCCCCTTCTCTTCTCATAACCACCTTTTCCCCTGCATCATAAACCATATCAGAGCGGGTGGAGAATATGATCTCATGGGTGGCCATAAGACCCTCACTATTGGTGTTACCGTAAACCTGGAACACTATGAGAACCTGCGAGTCGAAGTGAGCGGTGAAGTGGATTCCCCCCACGATGCGGAAGAGCTTTCGGGCTTCCTAACCACAATCCTCGGCAGCTTCGGGAGGAACGACCCTGCCACGGCAGATCGGATCGACAGTTACCGGAGGCGCGTGCTGCCGGGATATCCCTGCACCGTCAATGAGGGGGTTGAGGGCAGAGCGATCGCCTCCCTTCAGGTTGAGGATACCGGCGGGATGACACCGGATTATCCTGAACATGCCGAATCTCCGGAGGCGGAGCTCTCTGCTCCTGCGCCTCCTGCCGCAGCCGAATCACTCCCTGGTGCGACCTGTGCTTTATGTGGTGCGCCTGTCAGCCCAGCAGAGCAGAAGATGAGTCAGCTCTTCACCAGCAGAACGCTGTGCAAGAGCTGCATGAAGAACCTGTGATAATGAGATACATGAGAGGCAAGCCGGATGAAAAAAAACCTCCTGATGTGGGATGAGACACTCTTTCGTGACCCTGAGGTCTTTGAGATTGATTACGTCCCCGAGCAGTTCAACCACAGGGAGATCCAGATGCG
The DNA here is from genome assembly GCA_028679315.1 of Methanoregulaceae archaeon. GTDB lineage: Archaea > Halobacteriota > Methanomicrobia > Methanomicrobiales > Methanospirillaceae > UBA9949. The sequence continues at coordinate 3,977 of JAJRBU010000238.1, read as the reverse complement.
GGAACTGGCATTTCAGATCCATCCCGGCATCCGCGGTGGCCGTCCCCTGAATACCATCTGCAGGGGTCTGCCGGGAACGGGAAAGACCACCAGTGTCAGGAAGATCTTCTCGGAGATTGAGGAGAACACAAAGAAACTCGTGCCGATTTATATCAACTGCCAGATCGACAATACCAAGTTTGCAATATTTTCACAGATCTACAGGAGACTCTCCGGTCACCTCCCTCCTGCCTCCGGCACCTCTTTCAAACAGGTCTTTGATGCTATTGCCAGGCTGCTCGTAAAAGAGGAGATTGTGCTCCTTGTGGCACTCGATGACGCAAATTACCTCCTGTATGAGAATGAGATGAACCGGGTCCTCTATTCACTGCTCCGGTCTCATGAAGCATATCCCGGGACCCGTATCGGGGTGATCTTGATCATCAGCGACATGGATGTTGACCTCTCTTCGGCAGTGGACGCACGGGTCTCGTCAGTATTCCGCCCCACAGAGATTTATTTTCCACCTTACGGCGGAGATGAGGTGCAGGAGATTATGAGGGAGCGCGTGCTGCAGGGGCTGTATCCAGGCAGCCTCCCGGAGGAGATGTTCTCTCTTGTCGTTGAACAGACCCAGAAATCCGGAGATCTCAGAGTTGGGATCGATCTCCTCAAGAGGGCTACCCTGAACGCTGAACGGAGGGCCAGCCGTGTCATTGAACGGGAGGATATCTGCCAGGCATACGATATCTCAAAATATCTGCACCTGTCCTTCTCGGTAAAGTCCCTCAAGGACGAGGAGAAGGCAGTCCTGCGGGCACTGGCTGATCACAGCACGGGAGATGCAGAGATGAACGCAGGGGAGGTCTACCGGGCGGTGAAAGAGTCCGTGCCGATAGGGTACACCCGATATTATGAGATCATCAGGAAATTCGACGCAATGCGGATTATCAACCTCCAGTATCGCGATGGAAAAGGGAGGACGCGGGTGATAAGCCTCCGCTATGATCCGGTCAAGATAATCAATTATCTGGGTTAAGTGGTTTTTTTAAAACAAATCATTTGAAAAATCTTATCTCTTTGGCAACCATCTCTTATGGTAAAGGGGGTATTCCACGTGCTCAGTGTGAATGAATTAGCTCTCGAAATTTTTGAAAACCTGGCAGAATATGCGGAAGAATTCAATGCTGCATACCATGAACTGGATAACGGCGCACGGATCGTCGATTGTGGTGTAAGTACAAGAGGAGGATATGCTGCTGGCAGGGCTTTTACCGAGATCTGCATGGGCGGCCTCGGAGAAGTAAACTTCAGGATGGGTCATATCAAGGAGTTTCCGGTACCCTTCATCGACGTCTTCACTGATTACCCGGCGATATCCTGCCTTGGTGCCCAGAAAGCAGGCTGGACGATCAAACAGAACAATTATTTTGCAATGGGCAGCGGCCCGGCCCGGGCACTCTCCCTCAAACCAAAACATACCTACGAGGTGATCGAGTATGAGGATGATTTTGACTCAGCCATTATCGCACTCGAAAGTGATCACCTCCCCAACGCAGGAGTCATGGAGAAGATAGCCGAGGAGTGTCAGGTTGATGTTGCAAACCTGTGTGCGGTGGTTGCCCCCACAGCATCCCTTGTCGGTTCGATCCAGGTAGCAGGCCGGTGTGTGGAGACTGCAGTCTATAAGCTGAACGAGCTCGGTTTTGATACCAAGAAGATTGTTGCAGGGTTTGGTACTGCTCCGGTACCCCCTGTGAAGAAGGATGCAACAAGGGCGATGGGGACTACCAATGATGCTACCATCTACCATGGCAGGATCATGCTTACCATGAAGGCCCCGGAGATCAAAGAATACCTTGAAAAAATCCCGAGCAACAAGTCGAAAGGGTATGGCAAGCCATTCTATGAGATATTCAAGGAGGCACAGTTCGACTTCTATAAGATCGATACCTCCCTCTTTTCCCCCGCCGAAGTGGTAATTAACGAACTTACCGAGGGGGTCGTATATCACTGCGGTGCGGTGAATCCGGATGTTGCCCTGAAATCCTTTGGTCTCATCTGAATTACTTCAATTTTTCTTTGATGATGGAGAACGTGCCGATACCCGGGCAGGCTGCCTGGGATGCAGCGTATCGGAAGAGCGGGAGAAGATATGGGGGTGCCCCTCCTGATCTCCCCCCTTTTCAGCCGGGATCCCGGGTCCTGGAGGTCGGCTGCGGGGACGGTAAGTCACTTCGTGCGATGGCAGGCAGGGGCTGGGATATCATTGCTATCGATTTTTCCAGGGAGGCACTACGAATCAGCACCCGTCATCATCACCTGCAGGATGTGAGGTTTATCCAGGCCAATGCCCTGGCTCTTCCTTTCACGGACAAGAGCTTTGATGCGGTGGTTATCTCCCATCTTCTCGGGCATATCCCGGAGAGCGAAAGATCCCTCGTGGCATCAGAAACAGAGCGGATCCTCATTCCCGGGGGAGTGGTCTTCATTCGTGTTTTTTCCACACGGGACTTCCGGGAGGGAAAGGGAGTCCCCATCGGATCCCATACCTACCAGAGGGGTGACGGTATTATTACTCACTATTTTTCAAGAGAGGAGGTCGAATCGCTCTTCCCCGCTCTCGTCCTCACGGGGGTAAGGTCCGAAGAATGGACGATGGTAGTAAGGCGGGAGCATCTGACCCGATCAGAAATTACCGCAGAGTTCAGAAAATGATACCCTGTGATCCGGCCAGGCATCTTTCAACTACGACCGTTCTCACCTGTTTCGAATGAAAACCACCTCGTGATTTTCAATTTTTTTGCCTCCTCGCTGTTTTGTGTGGGGAGATTTGATTGAGTTTGTCATTAGCATACAAATTCAGTCATTGAACCGCCGCCGGGGCGCCCTTCGGTGGCGGCGGGGGTCATCGTATGTGGAGGTGTGGGGGCGAACAGCCCCCATAAAAGGTATCCTGTACATCAATCTACCCACACCAGATAGCGAAGAGCCATTTTTTTTATGCTCAACCGCACGTCGATCATAGGTGGTTTATATGGAAATGGCTCCGCCATGTTCATTCTGGATACCAGTGTCCCTAAGGGGATCCTGCGGTTTTACCATGCAAGGCTACTGGTCCGAATCCACGCGAAAACACCGATGCTGTGAATCCGGATATCTTTTGTTGTCTCTGAAATTCGTTATTGGTGGACCGTTCGCACGGGAATGCTCCCAGGTTTTCGTCAACAATTTTAATATGATTACCGTCGAATCTGTATAGTCAGTCCGGGCTCGTGGTCTAGCTGGTTATGACGTCGCCCTTACACGGCGGAGGTCAGGAGTTCGAATCTCCTCGAGCCCATCGTCATTTTTAACGAGTTTTTTTAATTCGGAGAGTTCTGCTTCGAGTTTTGATAGTCGAGTTGCGATATCATCTGGTGCCGCATGTTTAAACTCATTACCCTCTATCTTGAGTAAGAATCCCTCTTCACACTCATAGATATTTACTGCGCGCCCGATTAGGTCTTCACGATATCCCCACGGTAATATGAGATATGGTGCCGTATATCCTGGTTTAGGATTCATCTTCCTGAATTTTGTTTGACCGATACGGTTCATGGTTCTGGATTATATTGGTTTAAACGATAAAGATTATGGTTTGAACTTAAGGAGCGATGATATAGGGCATGGAGTTCGCACGACATCTGGGAAAAGTGAATAGGACCTTGCCAGACCCCTCTGATAAAAATGTTAAAATTAGGAATTATTTGGATGGTTTACTGGGAGAGGCAAATTCTGCATGTATCGTATGGTCTGATAGGACGTTGTTAAACGTTACAACAAGATTCTGGAGATCTATAGTGATATTGTCGATGGTTATTGATGCAGGTTTATACTTCTTATCAGCCAGAAGATTGAATACTTGCCTTCCACCGGAGGAAACCGTAGTATCCCCTGATGGGGAGATAGTTCCGCCGTTGCTACTGGTAGCATTTATAATATACTGGTTCGGAGGA
>JAJRBU010000031.1 GCA_028679315.1 Methanoregulaceae archaeon | reverse complement strand
ATAAGATCTTTTCCCACAAGTGTTTCCACATATGCACCTTCTTTGATCCGCTTTAACACCGCATCAATGTGGGCCGGGCTCGAGATGGGCGAGAGAATGTAAATCTCTTCTGATTCCTGGATAATCTTCAGGAAATTGAAATAAACATTGAAGATATCGGTATTGGTATCGGTGATAATTTCCGAGTTATACAGGTCTCCGATATATGAAAAAAATTCGTCTGGGATCGCCTGGGTGTAATGCTGGTCCCAGAATTTGTTATGTTTTTTGATCACCGATTTGAAAAGGATAATATCCTGTATTTTTTTGGTGAAGATCCTGCCTATGGGAGTCGGGTTATATTTGTAATCAGAGAACACGAGGAAATTACTCGATTCCAGCTTTCGGATCTTCGGAATAAGGGCTTGCGACGAACTTCCCGTTATATCACGAAGCTGGGCGAGCGTTTTTGTCCCGTCATTCAATGCGATGAGGATCTGAATCTGAAGCCGCGAACGGAAAAGAGCCTGGATATCCCCCATGATACGAGTAAACTCATCGACTGCCATAATCTGTCCCCACACACTGACATGCTTTTCGGATTGTATATGATCAGGACCCACCATCGTAAGATGTGTCCCCCTCCTTCTGACGGTGAATGAAAGATTCTCACCAATCATTAATCAGTGAGATTAATCTTCATCTATATGATTAATCCTTTCCTAGGGTGTTATGTGATTGTATATAAAACCTGTTGAAACCGGTATTCGGATTATCAGCTCTGCAGGTTCAACATTTCAAGGGGCGGATTGCTGGTTATCGGACCATGATCTGGATGGAACTGGGGTACTTGCGCATGATAGCAAATACAATTGCCCTGCCCACCCACAGCCTACCCCCAATAAATTCCCTCATTTCTGACAACTCCCCAAGAGACTGGAATACCTCCAGGGCTATTGCATCGGTAAGCAGGAAACTGTCGGTGACCGTTGAATCGAAATAAAAAATAATCGGAAGTTTGATGCGGGTACGGATTGATTCAGGCAGTTTGCCCCAAAGGAGTTGCAGGGTACTCTTGTCATATGCAAATTCCTTCCCACCCCTGGTGATGGACACAGGGGTTGTTTCCCTGACAAGGTCTGAAAGTCGTCTCCGCTCTGCGACAACGCCATCGTTCATCCTCCCCATTTCGAGGGCCATCCATCGCTTGAGAACGGATTCATCGGACAAGGGCGGACGAAAGGTCATACTCATCTATTATTCCGGCCTTTTTAGTTAGTAAGCTATCTTCACCGGCACAATAATATCAGGAAACAAAAAGAGCAAGTGAGGGTTTTATTCCAACGATGGAATAGGAAGAAAACTACCAGAGAGCGAAGAATGCAAAGGGATTCCCAAGCATACTTCTTTAGGAAAAGCGGGAACAAAACCATCGATATTACCATGTCACCGGCAAAGAACCTCCTGATCACCGGCATCCCCGGAGTTGGCAAGACCACCTTGCTGGTATGGACTGCAAGGGCCCTGTCAGATTACCGGCCTGCCGGGTTCATCACGCGGGAGATAAGGGAAGAAGGGACCAGGAAGGGATTCCTTCTTGTGAGCTGTTCCGGGCAGCAGCGTATTCTTTCCCATGTTGCTATCAACAGTACGGTCCGGATAGGTAAGTACGGGATCGATCTCGCCGGGTTCGAGCAGTTTCTCATGGAGTTATCCCTGCAGGAAAACAAATCAGGTTTTGTTATGATCGATGAGATAGGGAAAATGGAATGTTTTTCCCCTCTTTTCAGGGACACGGTTCTCTTTTCCCTCGCCGCAGATCGTCCCTTTATTGCCACCATCGGAAAGAAAGGAACCCCGTTCATGGAGATGATCAAAAGAAGATCTGATGTGAAACTGGTCGAAGTAACGGTTCAGAATCGGGAGTGTATCAGAGAAGATCTCTTCGCTGTAGCAATTGCGATGCTGGAGTGACTGACTGTTCCGACTCTCCTGGGATCTAAAGAAACATCCGAGTATTCTCCTTGAATACCCTTCATTCCCCAGAACCGATTCCCAATTGGATATCCCACCAAGGGAAAGTGACCGGGAATTTATGTTTAATAAGGAATGTAAAAGAAAGCCAATTTCTCGAGGTAATCTCTTATGATGAGGGGTTACCAGCGGCCGACAATACCTGATATAATCTGGTCTATGACTGTTCGGGGAATCGTCAGTTCTCTTCCCGGATTGTTCACCGCAACCCAGTTATTAAGAGCCAGGGCAATGGTGAGAATCTCACGGGGACTATGCGTAGCCCGTATAATCCACCCGCAAATCTCCTCTTTATTGGAAATTGAAATGCCGTATGAATGCTCAATCATCTGCAGATGACTCATTGCGATCTCACGGTTGTCAGCGGATTGTAGCATGTATGTCATTCCTGAATTTCCCAGCATAAGTAACTACTACAAGAGCCCTGCACGGTTATGTCTTGGTAAATGAAAAACAGTCAATCTCTGTTTTACCATTCTAACATAGCCCAGGATATAGATTAACCGGTTCCTCCCGGGATGAAGGAGTGTGGGGATCTTTCTCTTTGGAAAAGCAACGTACTTTCAGCCGTAGCTTAATCGCTCATAATAATATGGTTGTACAACCGGAATCTCATCATACCCAGGAACTGCAGGTCATAAAAACCCGAACCAGGAATCTTTAATAACAGCGATGGGCTCGAGGAGATTCGAACTCCTGACCTCCGCCATGTCAAGGCGACGTCATAACCAGCTAGACCACGAGCCCGCTTGGAATAACGAGATGCCTCTTAATATGGGTCACATGACACTTAAACTATTCTCTTTTTCCCCAATAACCGACTGTAAACCGGAAATCCTCCTGGTGAACCGGATAATTTCGGTGTTTGCGGGAAAATATATCCCTGTAAAATAACTGATATGCCTGCAGTATACCCTCGTGTCTTATTTTTCTTTTTTAAGAGAATAGAAAAATGATTTTTTCAGATCAGGTTATCCGAGATTTTAGCAAATTTTGCGGTAAATATTCCGACCTTCGCCCGGAACTCTTCCATGATTTCAGGGGATACTTCACCATCAACGTTCAAGACCATGATTGCTTCTTCACCAGGAGTAATCCTGCCTACCTGCATACCGGCGATGTTGATATTAGCCTTCCCGAGGATAGTTGATGCCCTGCCGATCACCCCGGGTTTGTCGAGATGGCGGGAAACAATGACATACCCCTCGGGGATCATGTCCATCGTGTATCCGCCGATAGAAACGATCCGGCTCCTTCCCTTGAAAAACACCGTGCCGCTCATCGTCTCTTCCATCATATCGGTCTTGACTTTGATGGTAACGAGGCTCTTGAATCCGCCAGATTCAGGTGTGGTGGTCTCCGCGTAGCTGATTCCCCGCTCCTTTGCGATGAACTCGGCATTCACTATGTTGACCGGGACCTGGAGAACTGGATCGAGAAGCCCTTTCAGCGCCATCCGCGTGATGAACCGTGTGTTGGTTCCAAGCTGGGAGAGTTCCCCGCTGTAGGTGAACTCCACCCGTTCCACACGTCCATCAACGAGCTGCATGAGGAACCGTGCCATCTTCTCGGCGAGGAAGGCAAATGGTTCGATCGTATCTGCATATTCGGCAGGTATGATCGGGGCGTTCACGATATACTTGGCCGATCCCCCTTTCAGCACCGCACTACACTGTTTTGCTATTGAGACGGCAACATTGGTCTGGGCTTCGACCGTGCTCGCACCAAGATGGGGGGTCGTGATGACCTGGTCGAGGGTGAGAAGCGCCGAGTTGAGGGGAGGCTCCTCTTCGAAAACATCGAGGGCGGCTCCAGCAACTTTCCCGGACTTCACCGCGTCATACAGTGCCTTTTCATCAATGATACCCCCGCGTGCACAATTGATGATCCTGACGCCATCCTTCATCGTGGCAATGCTCTTGGCATTGATGATATGCTTGGTCTCCTTGATGAGGGGCGTGTGAACCGTGATGAAATCCGAGACCTTGAAGATGTCCTCAAGGGATACCGATTCAACTCCTAGCTGGGCAGCCTTATCCCTGCTGATGAACGGGTCATATCCCATGCAATGCATCCCCATAGCACCCGCCCTCTTTGCAATCTCACGCCCGATCCTGCCAAGTCCGATAATTCCAAGCGTCTTTTCATTCAGTTCCACCCCCATAAATTTTGAGCGCTTCCACTCCTTCTTCTTCAGGGATGCATTTGCCTGGGGAATATTCCGTGCCAGGGAGAGCATCATCGCCATCGTATGTTCGGTTGCGGCAAGGGTATTTCCCTCAGGGGCATTTGCGACAATAATTCCCCGCCGGGTCGCTGCATCCATATCGATATTATCGACTCCGGCACCTGCCCTGCCGATAAAACGGAGCTTTGTTCCAGCGTCGATCACTGTGGCGGTGACTTCTGTGCCGCTGCGGACAAGGAGCGCGTCATAATCCCCGATGATCCTGATGAGCTCCTCTTCGGGGAGTTCCGTTTTGACATCAACCTGGAACTCGGACTTGAGCAGCTCCAACCCTTCCTCTGCCAGCGGATCGCTGACCAGTATCCTGAAGCTCATATGAAAACCCATACAATATCGTTACCAGAGCTTTTCTAACCTTCTTCTCATGACAGAGCTCAACCGGGGTATATGTGGATCAGGAAACAGGAGATGATAATTTATTAACCAGATGACAGGTGAGATTATAGTGGTGCGTGAATGAAGGAGATGCCGGATATTCTGTGGCTCGAAGAGATAAGAAAAGAAGATATCGCTGCAGTAGGAGGAAAAGGAGCCTCGCTCGGCGAGATGTCATCGATAGGCCTCCCGGTACCGGGCGGATTTGTCGTGACAAGCCGGGCGTTCCGCCACTTCCTCATCGAGACCGGGATCGAACAGACCCTGTTTTCCGATCTTGAGAACCTGAACGTGGACGATAACCGTGCCCTTGAACAGGCTTCGAAGAAAGCACGTGCGCTGGTGATGAAAGCAAAGATGCCAGCCTCCCTGAAGGACAGGATCAGGGAATCCTACCAGAAGCTGGATGGAGGCGGGATGGTGGTTGCCGTCCGGTCAAGCGCAACAGCGGAGGATCTCCCCGATGCGAGTTTTGCCGGACAGCAGGAGACCTACCTGAACATCAAAGGAGAGAAGAACCTCCTTGAGGCCGTCCAGAAGTGCTGGGCATCGCTGTATGGTGCGAGGGCGATCTACTACCGTGCAAAACAGGGATTTGATGACAGGAGTGTCAATATTGCGGTTGTCGTCCAGCAGATGATCAACTCTGAGAAGGCCGGGGTGATGTTCACCTCCCACCCGGTTACCGGAGAACCCCTTACCATCATCGAGGGATCGTGGGGACTCGGAGAAGCAGTGGTGTCCGGTTCGGTCTCTCCTGACAAGTATGTCTTTGATCAGCGGACCGATAAGGTGATCGACCAGCTCATCGCACAGAAGAAGACCGAGATTGTGTCCGATGGCGAACATGGAACAAAGACCCTTGATATCCCGAAAGACAGGCAGGAGAATCCGGTTCTCAGTGACGATGAAGTTGGAAGGCTTGCAACGTTTGGCAAGGTGGCAGAGACGCACTACGGCATTCCCCAGGATGTCGAATGGAGTATTGTCGGGGAGACGATCTATATCCTCCAGTCAAGACCCATCACGACCATCAGGTCCGGCGCACCTTCAGTAAAAACAGATGCCGGTGAGGCAAAGATCCTCGTGAAAGGCCAGGGGGCATCACCTGGGGTTGCCACCGGACGGGTGGTGGTGATCCGCGATGTCAAGGATACAGGATCGGTCAATGCAGGAGATATCCTCGTCACAAGGATGACAAACCCCGACATGGTGCCGGCGATGCAGAAGGTCGCGGCAATCGTGACTGATGAAGGGGGTATGACCTGCCATGCGGCTATCGTAAGCCGGGAACTCGGGACCCCTGCAGTCGTCGGGACAAGAAATGCCACTGCGATCCTCAAACCGGGTCAGCTTGTCACGGTTGATGGTGAAAAAGGGTTCATTTACGAAGGGGCTCTCGAAAAGTTGGTCCAGGCACAGGCTTCCGTTGCGGGTGTTGCCACTCCTTCCCCCATCATCACCGCGACCAGCGTAAAGGTGAACGTCTCGATCCCGGCAGCAGCCGAGCGGGCTGCTGCTACCGGTGCTGACGGGGTGGGTCTGCTCCGGATCGAGCACCTCATCCTCGGCCTGAACAAGACACCGGGATGGTTCATCGCGAATGACAAAGAGGAGGAGTTTATCAGGGAGCTCTACAAGGGCATCAAGATCGTCCTCGATGCATTCAATGGAAAACCGGTCTGGGTGCGGACGCTTGATGCCCCGACCGATGAGTTCCGGAATATGGCCGGTGGTGAGAATGAACCCCATGAACATAACCCGATGCTCGGATGGAGGGGAATCCGGCGCGATCTCCAGAGCCCCGACCAGTTCCGCCTCCAGGTTGAGGCGTTCAAGAAGCTCTGGGAACAGGGATATGATAACCTCGGCGTGATGTTTCCCATGGTATCTCACCCGGAGGAATTCATCGTTGCACGGGGGATGATGGCAGAATGGGGAGTGGATGTCAATGCCGCAACCCTGGGGGTCATGATCGAGATCCCCGCATGTGCCATCATGATCGAGGATTTCATCCATGCAGGGATCGATTTTGCCTCGTTTGGGACCAATGATCTCGTCCAGTATACCCTTGCCATCGATCGGAACAACGAAAACGTTGCCACGATGTACCAGCCCAAGCATCCCGCGGTGCTGGCATTGATCGACCAGGCGATCCAGCTCTGCCGTGAACACGGCGTTGAGTGTTCCATCTGCGGCCAGGCCGGGTCGGAACCCCCGATGGTGACCTGGCTCGTGGAGCATGGGATCACGAGTGTATCGGCCAATATCGATGCCATCGCAAAAATACGGGAGACAGTCGCACGAACCGAGCAACGGATCATCCTTGAGAGTGCAAGAAGGACCCATGCGGAGTAAAGGAATCCCCGAAGAAGACCTCTTCTCATTTTTTGAAACGAAAAAACTGCAGGATAAAAACCACCTGTATATCCTGAGTTCGATGTGCACCCTCCCCCACCCTGTGGCGGTCAAGGCACATGCACTCTTCATGGAGACAAATCTTGGGGATCCGGGGCTTTTTCCGGGAACCGCCTCGCTCGAACGGATGCTCATCAGCCGCATCGGGACCCTCTTCCATAACCCGGATGCCTGCGGGTATGCCACGACCGGAGGGACTGAATCGAATATTCAGGCACTCCGGATTGCCAGGGCAACTGCAGGGATTCCATCACCGAACGTGGTCATCCCCGAGTCGGCCCATTTTTCATTCAAAAAAGCCTGCGATATGATCGGGGTGGAGATGCGGACGGTCCCCCTGACTCGGGATTATCGTGTCGATTGTGACCGGTACATGGATTCAATCGACTCCAATACCTGCTGCATGGTCGGGATCGCCGGTTCAACCGAATATGGCATGGTAGATCCGATCAGGGATCTTGCGGCCATCGCTCACAGGGAGGGGATATTCTTCCATGTCGATGCTGCATTCGGGGGCATGGTCCTCCCGTTCCTGAAAGACGCCCCTGAATTTGATTTTTCACTCCCGGGGGTGATGTCGATCGCAGTCGATCCCCACAAGATGGGGATGAGCACGATACCGGCCGGATGCCTCCTTTTAAGGAACGAAAACGACCTCTGTTCCCTCTCGGTGGATACCCCGTACCTCACGGTAAAGCAGGAATTTACCCTTTCCGGTACACGCCCGGGGGGATCTGTTGCTGGAGCACTAGCGGTGCTCGAGTATCTGGGATACGAGGGAATGGAGGCGATAGTGCAGGGATGCATGAAAAACACGAGACGCCTGACTCATGGAATGGAGAGTTACGGCATCCGCCCGGTTGTCATCCCTGATGTGAACGTTGCCACCTTCGAAACCCCGGAAACACCTGTCCCTTCCCGATGGCAGGTCTCCTATACCCGGAACAACCATCTCAGAATCGTCTGCATGCCCCATGTGCATGCAGGGGTCATAGAAGCATTTCTTGATGATATTGGAGAGCAGTATGTTGAAAAGACTTATTAAATCGCTTGAAACGAGCCCTATCGTCAAACGTGGGGACTACAATTATTTTATTCACCCCATCACCGATGGGGTTCCATCCCTTGATCCGGCCGTGCTCCGCGAGGTGGCGACTGCCATGATCAAGATCATGGATCTGGATGGGGTCGACCGGATCGTGGCTGCCGAGGCAATGGGGATCCCTATCGGGTCTATCATTTCGCACATGACTGATCTCCCCCTGAATATTGTCAGGAAGCGGGAATACCTGTTACCGGGTGAGATCCCGGTCCACCAGGTTACCGGATACTCGAAAGGCCAGCTCTTTTTGAACGGGGTGAGGGAGGGAGACCGGGTTGTCATCGTGGATGATGTGATCAGCACGGGGGGAACTACGAAGGGTATCCTTGCAGCACTCGACAGGGCAGGTGCAGACGTTGCCGATATCTGTTTTGCCATCCGGAAAGGTTATCCCGATATCGGAAGACCCTACAAGGTGCTGGTAACCGTTGAGGTTACTGACAGGGTGCGTGTAATTGAACAATATCTCTGACCTTGTGTCACGGCTCCGGGAGAGGGGAGCGGGATCGGTCGCCCTCCAGTTCCCGGCAGGGCTCAAGCGGAAGGCAGCCGGGATCGCAGATACCCTCTCCCGCCAGGGGTTCTCGATCATCATCAGCGGCGATCCCTGTTATGGTGCCTGTGACCTGTCGCTCGAGCTGCTCGACTATGCCGATGTGCTGGTCAACTTTGGCCATACACCCCTGCTCGCTCACCCAAAAGTACTGCATGTACCATTCAGGGTGGATTTCGACCCGGTTGTCGTCTGTTCTGCCCTGCCCCTCCTCAAGGGAACAGCCATCGGGATCATCACCACCGCCCAGCATACCCACATGCTCCCGGCTGTCATGGAAGTTCTCAGGGCGGAAGGATATGAACCGTTCTTCCGGACAGCGGGCGGGAGGACGCCGGAGCCCGGCCAGGTGCTCGGCTGCTCGTTCGAAGCGGCCCGGATACTCGGGGTATCAGATATCCTGTTTATCGGGACCGGGGTATTCCATCCCCTCGGGGTGCAACTTGCCACAGGGGCCCATGTTGTCGCACTTGATCCCTTATCGGGACAGTCAGTGGAAGTTGACGCCGGGAAGTTTCTCAGGAGACGAAACGCCCTCATCGAGAAAGCCCGACTGGCAGACCATATAGGAATTATCGTCAGCACAAAACCGGGACAGGCCCGCCTTGAACTGGGAAAACACCTCATCTCCCTCTCTGACAAGGCATACCTTGTCTTCATGAAAGAGGTGATCCCCGATGAGCTCCTGAACCTGGGATTCGGGGCATATGTGAGCACCGCATGTCCACGGCTTGCATACGATGACCAGATCAGGTTCCCGGTACCGGTCCTCACCCCGGGGGAGTTTGAAATTCTTTGCGGGGTCCGGCACTGGGAGGACTATACCGTCGATGAGATGCTCTGACGATGAAACTGAACCAGCTCGAAAGGCTCCTGGAGAGACTTGAGGGATTTTCCCAACCCTCCCCGGCCCTTGAGCAGTACCGGACTCCGGCACCTCTCGCAGCCCGGCTCCTGTTCCATGCAGCGATGAGGGGTGATGTTGAAGGGAGGCGGGTCTGTGATCTTGGGTGCGGTACCGGGGTTCTAGCAATCGGGGCTGCACTTCTCGGTGCCCGCGAAGTTGTGGCTATAGAGATCGATCCGCCCGTGCTCGCGATTGCCCGCCGGAATGCTGATCAGGCTGATGTGGATATACAATTAATCGAAGCAGATGTAAAAAATCCTCAAATCCATACCATAGCAGGAGCATGCGATACCGTAGTAATGAATCCTCCGTTCGGTGCCCAGCAGATCCATGCGGACCGGCCATTCCTCGATGCAGCGCTCGCAATAGCACCAGTGGTATACGGGATCTTCAATACAGGAAGCCGGTCGTTTATCAGCTCGTACCTTGCCGGGAGGGGAGAGATTGACGAGGTGATCGGCGGACTCCTCCCCATCAGGCGGACATTCTCCTTCCATCGGGATGAGGTCAGGGAGATACCGGTCGAGATAATCAGACTACGAAAGAGCGGTGCATCATGATCATCAATTACCAAATATTTAAGGAGGCTCTGCTTTGCCTGACACCCGAAGTATCCAGAAAAAAAAGAAACGGGCCCCAATTCTCCTGCACAACCTCAGTTTTGAGGCATGCTATCCTGGGATTTAATACCAGACTCCCTTGAGCAGATGCCAGAGATTCATCACAAAAATTAAAGCAGTTACTTAGCCCATTTATTTTCAGGTAACACGGGATTATTGAAGCACTTTACCTCCATGCGAGAGAACAAGTTATGCTGTACCCTGACATCCATGAAACTATCAGGTCCTCCTTTTTGAAATGCAACAGGTTTTCCCCCGATCATAACCTTTCAATACGACATGCCTGTACCAGAAGAATCCGATTGAGAGCTGGCTGATTGAGATGAATTTTGCAGTGTTTCATGACTATTTTGGCGCCATCGGAGGCGGGGAGAAGGTCGCTGTTGCCATCGCAGAAACACTGAATGCTGATATCATTACCACCGACATTGACAGTATCGAAAAAATTGGAACCAATCTTGAGGTAAGAAGCCTGGGAAAGACCCCCCACGTACCCCCTCTCAAGCAAATTTTTGCATCCTATCGATTCTCATCCTGCGATTTCTCAAAAGATTACGATTGTTTCATCTTCAGTGGAAACTGGGCACATCATGCTGCCGGAAAGCACCATCCCAATATCTGGTACTGCCACACTCCGGTCAGGGCGTTTTATG
>JAJRBU010000074.1 GCA_028679315.1 Methanoregulaceae archaeon | reverse complement strand
TGAAGGGGTCCTCTTTGCCCATGGCGGGGTTGGAGGAGGACACAGCCTGTACATTAAAAATAAAAAGCTGCACTATGTGTATAACTGGCTGGGTGAGAAGATCCAGCGGGTGACATCGGATGTGGAAATAACCCCCGGTAAACATGCTTTTACTGCGGAGTTCGTGAAAACAGGCGACGATAAAACCATGAGTGCGATCGGAACGCTCACCCTCTTCATTGACATGAAACGGGTAGGGCAGGGGACTATCATGACCCAGCCAGGCATGTTCGGGGAAGGTCTCTCTATCGGGGTTGATAGTGGGGCACCGGTTTCGCCGGATTATGCTGCACCGTTCCGATTTACTGGAGGAACGATCGAGGGCGTTATCGTGGATGTGAGCGGGGATAGCTATGTTGACCACGAACGGGAAGTCAGTGCGTGGCTCATGAGGGATTGACCCACTGGCATACATTCATCCTTTTTTCTCTCTCACCAGATTACAGGTATTCCTTCCATGTCTTCCTGCAATCTTCCTGCATTCCATCTCATGGCAAAACCGGCCGGATCGCGGTGTAACCTTGCCTGCCAGTACTGTTTCTACCTTCACAAAGGGGAGCTATATCCGAAAAGCCGGTTCCGGATGTCGGAAGAAGTTCTTGAGGCGTATATCAGGCAGACCATCGAGGCACACTGCATACCGGAAGTTACCTTCGCATGGCAGGGAGGTGAGCCGACACTCCTTGGCCGGGATTTCTTTGAGAAAGCGATACTACTTCAGAAAAAATATTGCAGGCCTGGCATGGTAATCCATAACACTATCCAGACAAATGGAATCCTGCTGGATGACGCGTGGTGCGATTTTTTCAGGAAAAACCGTTTCCTGGTTGGTATTAGCATCGATGGACCGCGGGAATTGCACGATGCCTGCAGAACAGACGCTGGAGGGAAAGGTACTTTTAACCGCGTGATGCTGGGACTCGCCCTCTTGAAAAAGCACAAGGTGGACTTCAACATCCTTTGCACCGTCAATGCGGTGAATGGGGATCATCCACTTGAAGTCTACCGGTTCTTCCGTGATGAGGTAAAGGCACAGTTTATCCAGTTTATCCCGGTGGTGGAACGTGACCTTCATAGTAATACCGTGACCCCGTTGTCAGTTAGTCCAGAACAGTACGGGAAGTTCCTTATTGGGGTCTTTGATGAATGGGTGAGGCACGACGTGGGAAGGATCTACGTCCAGCATTTTGACACAGCCCTTGCAAACTGGTATGGGGAGCCGCATGGGATTTGTGTTTTCTCGCCAACATGCGGGTCCGCACTGGTGATAGAGCACAATGGCGATATCTATTCGTGCGATCATTTTGTCGACCGGGATCACCTGCTCGGGAATATCCTGGAAGTTCCGATTATTGAGCTGGTTAATAACGACCGGCAACGACAGTTCGGACGTAATAAAACGGAAAAACTCCCGAAATACTGCCTGGAATGCCCCGTCCTCTTTGCATGCCGGGGCGAATGTCCGAAAAACAGGTTTGTTGTAACTCCTGACGGTGAGCCAGGCCTGAATTACCTCTGTGAAGGGTACCGGATGTTCTTCTCACACATTCAAAAGCCGATGAAATTCATGGTACAGGAATTAACAGCGAGCCGGCCACCGTCAAACGTGATGAAATATATGGTTGGTTAAAGGGCAACAGGGGACGTTTCTTCCCACAAACCCGCTGATTCTTGTATCTCTTCCTGACTTCAGTATCTGAATATCTCTCTCAAGCAAATCACAGCCTTAATACGTTTTGGCTGAATTTCTCTTGTAGTGAATTTCATGTTCCACTTCAAGCGAAGAGAACAACTGGATTTTGGGTATGAATTATTCATCGCCGCGGTATCGATCCTTTCGGTCTTCAACATGCTCCTCGCCTATGTCCCGGGAGTGGACCAGGATGCACTCAATGTTGTCGCCCTTATCAATGCGGTGCTCACCCTCCTCTTCATCTTCGACTTTGGTCTCAGATTAGCCACGGCTCCATCCCGGTCACATTACTTCTTCCGGGATTATGGCTGGGCTGATCTGCTGGCGGTCATCCCGGCGTTGCGCATCTTCCGGTTGTTCCGGATCTTCAAGGCATACCGGATCATCCACAAGTATGGGAGACGATATATCCTGTCGTACCTTTCCAATAACCGGGCTGCATCGGCATTGTATATCCTGGTATTAATGGTCATCCTCATCATCGAATCAGGGGGATTCATGGTCCTGCAGGCGGAACGTGCAGCAACGTCTGCGAATATCCAGACTGCCGGCGATGCAGTCTGGTGGGCGTACGTCACCATCACTACCGTTGGTTACGGTGACCGGTTCCCGGTAACAGCCCCGGGCCGGCTGGTGGGAGTCCTGGTGATGACCACAGGGGTAGCAGTCTTTGCGACGTTTGCCGGGCTGATATCAAGTAAACTGTTAGCCCCCCCGGCAAAAGAGGAAGAATCAGCTGAACAACCTCCGGAGGGGGAAGATCAGGCTGCCAGGTATCTCGCGGAACTAAAACACCTGATCAGCGAACGGGAGAAGATAGAAACAGAGATCACGAGCCACGTCGAAAAGCTGGAACAAATGCTGGAAAAAGGGCAATATCAGGCCAGTGAAGGGAATTAAAGGCCTGAAACCATTTTTTAAAGGAGCACACAGTTGATTGATTATTTATCAACCTCTCATCTCTGGCCGCATCTCTCCAGGAAATCCCATCACCATCTCATCATCGGCAATTCCTAAAAACTTCCTTGAGCCATCGCAACCGAGCAATAAGTTCGGTCTTCCGGTAAGATAGGTCTGTGCCATTGCGTCCGAACGACCGACCGGATACTGAGAACTCGGCATGTAGATTCCCGCCCAGCCGGAATAACGAAGATTGCGCACGTTTCAGCATAGCCCGGGGATAGGTGATAATCCGGGCTCTTTTACGGTGGGTGGGAGGTACATTCAAATAATCAGCCCATGAAATACTATACTATGGCTTCCCGATTTCGTACACCTGGAATGTACCTTGCTTATTTCCTCGAGGCTGCAATCGTTTTTAACCTCCTCTTTGCAGCGGTGTTCAACCCCGAAGATCTTCCTATCGGAGTAATCCTCTTCCTAATTTCAATCATTATCTACCTGTTTTCATGGAAGACAAAGATCATGTTCCCGTGGTTCGTGTATGCCCTTGTTTCCCTGGCAGTACTGATTCATACCTCGGGCTACATCCAGGGACGGTATCTCGCCTTCGTCAATTGGGATGTGCTCGCACATACGGTATCAGGAACTATCGTAGCTCTGATTGGCTTCCTCGTCATTTTGTTCTGGGACAAGATCAAAAATTACAACCTGGATTCCGCCTTCGTCGGGATATTTATTGTCTTCTTTGGATGCGTCTTTGAATATTTCTGGGAGATCTTTGAATTTGCCATGGACACATTCTTTGGGGGATCAGCAGCCGGGCTGATGCAGGCGAATAATGCCGACACAATGACCGACATGATTTTTGTTCTTATCTCCTCACTCGTTGTGGGAATTATATGCTACTATTATGTGAAACGCTATGGAAAAGAATCGATCTTCCGTGACATGGTAAAGGATAGCACCTACC
>JAJRBU010000062.1 GCA_028679315.1 Methanoregulaceae archaeon | reverse complement strand
AATCTCCCTGGGATCTGGCCTTGACGGACCTTGCTGTCCTCTTCTATCAGCCTTTCGGGGTGGTAGTGATGGAGCCAGGAGAACCAGGCCTGGGGGCTGCCGGAAAGACCGAGTTATCCTTGATACTGACGTTTTCCGCCATCAGACGCTCAATACTGCGCTGAAGATACTCTGATACAATCTCGTTCCGCATCTCCGGGAACGGGGTCCACAGGGAGATCAGGAAATCGACTCCGTCCTGGGTGGCCTTTACCATTCTTACTACGGGGAACATCTGCTCCGGTGGCAGCTCAACGGATACATTCGTGTTCATCTGCTCTATCCCGGCCGGTAGTTTCACCATTCTCTCCAGGGACCTCTTAGCCTGGGGGAAGACATAGGGGCTCTCCCTGGCCACCTCAATAAGCACCTTTTTGACCCTTTCGGAGTCTTCCTGATACGGCAGTGTGATCGGCACCTGAACCTCCAGGTACCCGCTCTCGGAGAAGTTGAGGAGCTTGTGCGTGAAGATGTAGGAGTTGGGGACAAAGTACACCTTTCCCCCGCTCTCCCTTATCTTCACCATTTGCAGCGATAAGTCCAGCACCTCGGCCGGACCGGTCTGGTCTGGCCGATCACCTATTTCCACCCACTGACCTATCTGAAGACGGCCATCAATGGCTATCAGGAGGCCGGCCACGAAGTTCTGAATGACGTTTTGTGCACCGAAAGTCAGGGCGAAGGTCAGGGCGCCTATCACAATGGCCACCGTAGTTTCACTCACCCCGAAGAGGACCAGTCCTCCTATCAGGCCGAAGATTACCACCGTCAACCATTGCACAACCCTTCCCAGACTCTTACCTCTGGCTATGCCGGCGAAGGGCTTGGTGAACCTGATCGTTATGCGGGATAATACGAATCCCAGGAGGACTCCCAATCCTATCAGAAGCAACCCCAAGATTATGTCATTAATCGTCATGATCGTCTCTTCTCCGTCTTACTGCCCTGAAAGGGACGAGGGAGATGCCAGAAGCTGGCCACATCATTCGTGACATTCCGCCCGGTAGCAGGCTGGATGAGATGGTCGACTCCCTCGATTCGCACAATCCTCAGCGTTGCCCGCAGGATACCAAGACCTATCTCAACCTCCGGACAGACGGGTATGAAGTCAACAAAGGATTTCATGTGGTCCACCGTAGGAGAAGGTATCTTAGAACCGTCATATCGGCAGGGATCAAACTCGATACACCTGCTGACCACGACACGCGGGGGGATAATGTCGAACTATACGATATCGCTCTCATTTCTATTTCGGGAGGATAGTTATGAATTCTTGTGTACGATCATCATTATCACCACATCTGAAACATAATCAATGCGAGGAATCATGGTATGATGGAACCTATCAAAATCCCAAAAATGCCGAAAGCAGAGTATGACTCCCTGATCAAACGTCAGCATATATCACGGATTGCGTTTGGTGCAGGTGAGCACCCCTATATTGCTCCGTTCATGTACGTATTTGATGGAAAATACCTCTACTTCCTTTCCACAAAATATGGCAGAAAGATCGAATATTTCAAAAACAACCCGAAAGTTTCTGTCGAGATAGAGGAATATGCTCCCGATCTTTCCGCATTTACCTTCGTGAGCCTTCAGGGCTTCCTGGAGGAGGTTCAGGATCCCTCACAAAAGAAAAAGGTGCGAAAACTCTTTGTGGATATGATCAAGAACAAGACCCTTTCACCTCGTGTGTTGAGTGCTTTGGGGCATTCTCCCAGCGAGCCGATCGAAGCCCTCGAGAGGGAAGAAAGATCGATGGTCTGGAAACTTGTCGGTGTAAAGGATATTGTAGCACTGAAAAACGGTTAATACAGTACAACCTCTTTTCTTTTTGTACGAAAAATAAGGAAAGTTATTCGGTTGGCACAAATGCGCTCTTCCCGATCTTTGCGTAGACACCGCAGACAGGGCAGACGTAGCTGTCGGGCAAATCTTCAAAGGCTGTGTCTGGTTTTATCCCATTCTTGGGCTCTCCCCTTTCTGGATCATACACATAGCCGCAGGCAATGCAGCGGAACCGACCAGAGGGGGCATCCATTGGGTTGAACGCGGTCTTTCCAATCTTTGCCTTCCCACATACGGGACACGTGTAGGTGCTGGGCAGATCTTCAAAGGCGGTTCCCGGTGGTATGCCATTTTTGGGTTCACCCCTGGCCGGATCGTAAATGTAACCACAGGCTTCACAAATATAAGGCTTCATCTTTTTCATAGCAGTTCCCCACATTACTTGTTGCGGGTTGCAACATAGGGATGAAGAGCGAATAGAGTAATAAAGATACCTGCTCCGGTAACCTCCTCTAGGTAGTGATCGCTGTTCAAAGGGATTGTTCTGTCAATAGCTAACGATAAATAAGCCCATTGGTACTAAAATTATGAGTGCCTGAACATTCCTCTCTCTGCTGAATGGGGGTATCTGCTTTACCTGCTCACTCAGAGACGGGGACCCGCCTCCCTGATGAAGGTCACAATACCATCTGACGAGTTTTACCCGGTTTACATGTAACCAATCCTTTTTCCGGTGGTATCGGAAATCCCCTCACTCGGCTAAAAAAGAGGGATTAGAGACCGACCTGCCGGGCTCGCGTGATCTTATAGAGTTCAAACCATGCGACGGTGAATACTCCCCCGGTGATACAGATCAGGAGATATTCAGGAGAGACCGGTGCGAACTGGAAGAGATCTCTCAATCCGGGGACGATAAGGACGGCGCCAAGGAAGAAGACGGTCCCCCCGATCACCCACCAGAACGCCGTGTTCGGTTTTCTGAAGGTTGCAACGATGCTCTCCGACCATGACCGGTTGGTGCAGATCAGGGCAAGATTGGCTACTACGATGGTGACAAAAGAGATGGTCCGCAACTCGTCTTCCGAAAGCCCCTGCATCATCCCATAGACAAAGATCGCGAGCACGATGCCAAGGGCAACAAATCCCTGGGCCAGGGCAATCGTGACCGTGGAGTGATCCAGGATATGATCGCCGGGGTTCCTTGGAGGCCGCTGCATAATATCCCGCTCCTCCTGTTCTGCTTCAAATACCACTGAACACGCGGGATCGATGATCAGTTCCAGGAATACGATCTGGATCGGGAGAAGGATCAGGGGCCACCCGAAGAGGACGGGAACAAGCGAGAGGCCGGCGATGGGGACATGGACCGAGATGATGTATGCCATGGCTTTCCGGAGATTTTCATAGATCCTCCTCCCCATCCTTATCCCGGCGACGATCGAAGCAAAATTATCATCAAGGAGAACGAGCGAGGAAGCCTCCCTCGCCACATCGGTCCCCCGTCCCCCCATCGCAATGCCGATATGGGCCGCCTTCAGTGCCGGCGCATCATTGACCCCGTCACCGGTCATGGCGACGATCTCGCCCCTGGCCTTCAATGACTCGACAATCTGGAGTTTCTGTTCGGGGACGACCCTGGCAAAGACAGAAGTGGCCTGGATCTGCTCGTCTCTCGTGCCGGGAGGCAGCGAATCAAGGTCAGGTCCGGTCAGAAAGGTATCAGTTTCAGGGAGCCCGATCTGGCGGGCGATGTTCCGGGCGGTAGAGGGGTAGTCCCCGGTGATCATGGCAACCCGGATCCCTGCGGTCCGGCATTCGGCCACGGCGGTAGCCGCATCAGGTCTCACCGGATCGGCAAATCCGATCAGCCCAAGGTAGGTGAAGGAGAATGCATGCTGACCATCAGGGAGTTGCCCAAGCTGGAAATGAGATTTTGCAACCCCGAGGACACGGAGGCCTTGTGATGCAAGATCCTCCACTTCCCGTAGAAGTCCTGCAATCTCCTGATCACCAAGGTGGCAGAGATCGAAGATTGCTTCCGGGGCTCCTTTTGCGGCAATGATGTACTCGTCACCTTTTCTGGACCGCCAGACATTGGACATGGCAAGCAGTTCTCGTGAAAGCGGGTACTCGAGCAGGAGCTCCCAGTCCTGGTGAAGATGCTCGGTCCCTGAGAGATCGTCGGTCCCGGTCTTGAGGAGCGCCTGTTCCATCGGGTCAAAGGGATCTTTCTTGCAGGAGAGGATCGCATACTCGAGGAGCTCATGAAACGGCTCGGGGAGTGGGGTATCCCTTTGTGCCAGGCAGTCAAACGAGGACCCTTCAGCGGCACACTTCGCTACGGTCATCCGGTTCAACGTGAGGGTTCCGGTCTTGTCCGTGCACAGGACGGTGGTCGCACCAAGGGCTTCCAGTGCCGGGACATGCCGGGCGAGTACGTTGATCTTTGAAAGACGCCAGGCACCGAGCGCCAGGAACACAGTAAGGACAACGGGAAACTCCTCGGGGAGGATAGCCATGGCCAGGGTGATGCCCGCGAGGAGGCCCTGGAGCCAGTCCCCCCGTGACAGGCCGTACCCGACAACGACAATGAGGAAGAGGAATAACCCGATGATTGCAATACTCCTGACGATATGGGCAGTTTCGACATGGAGGCGGGTCTCTTCCGGTTCCACCGATTGCAATGCTTTCCCGATCTCGCCCATCCTGGTTTGGATGCCGGTCGACACCACTTCGGCAACCCCCTGCCCCTGGACCACCAGGGTCCCCGAGTAGAGCCAGGGCTGGTCATCCCCACCCGGCCTTCGCTCACCAGGGTCCCCTTCTGCCGGGAGTTTTCTGACCGGGACCGATTCTCCGGTGAGGAGCGATTCGTCTACCGAGAGGTTCGTCGAGGAAAGGAGCAGGGCGTCGGCAGCGATACGATCCCCTTCGCTCACAAAGAGAAAGTCGCCCCGCACCACCTCGCGTCCTGCAATCCTTGCCAGCTGGCCATCCCGTATCACGAGCGCTCTCGGGCTCGAGAGGTTTCTCAGTGCCTCGAGGGCTCGTTCGGTCTTCCGCTCCTGGTAGACCGTGATTCCGATGATGACGAGTACAAAGGAGAGGAGGAGGGCCCCCTCCTCGAAATCCCCAAGGATAAAATAGATCGAACCGGCTCCTACGAGAAGGAGGAACATAGGCTCCCGGATGACATCTTTCACGATACCGAATATCCCACGGACTTCGCGTGAAGGGAGTTCATTGGGTCCATCTTCAAGAAGACGTCGTTGTGCCTCTATGTGAGAGAGCCCTGTGAACCGGGAGAGATCAAGAGGGGGCATATACTGGTCCGGTAACTCATGAGATAGGCTGGTGAGACCTAAAGGTTTTCTGGTAATGGTGAAATACAATCTGATACTCACCGATCATTCTGATCCGTGAATTGTGACACTTTTGATCTATACTACGGGCGAAAAAAGAATTGACGAATGTTATTGAACCGTGATGGTTCCCTTCATGGTTGGGTGGATGCTGCAGTGGTAGGGGTAGGTACCCTGGCTGGTGAAGGTGAAGGAATAACTGCCATCTCTCGGGATAACCGGGCTCCTGAAAATCGCACCCTCTGCAGTCGATCCTGACGCATCATTGATGATCTCATGGTCAACAGCGTCCTTGTTTATCCAGGTAACCGTGGTTCCCGGAGAGACGGATATGGCAGGCGGATTGAAGGCAAAGTTCTGAATCGTGACGGTGTTACTCCCAGGAACCTGGGTCTGGGGGGTGGTGGCTGGTCCGGGGGATTGCTGATACCCCGTGCAACCGGCAAAGGCTATGCAGATACCCAGGACGATCAGTACAATCGCCCAATGAATAGACTTCAGATTGTGACCCATACAGATCGCTTCGATAGTCCATACTTCCGGGAGCTATTTTAAGGTATGCTGCCAGGAATGCTGAAAGTTCGGTACCCGAATAATTATGAGTTGAGTATATATCCGGGTATATCACCATCGGCGTAAAAAAAGGGCGAAGATCTCCCTCTCCGCAAATTTAAAGGGTGGGGATACGCTGCGTGAGTTCATCCCATTCGGGGCCGATAGCTTTTTTGATGAGATCCTGTACCCCGGCAAAGGCAGGGGCAGGCAGTACCATCTGCCAGATCCGGGTCATGTTTACGCGGTCATCGATCCCGATTAAAGGGTACAGCCACGTCACCACTTCAGGAAATCGTTTCTGGGGGACCTTGCCGGCCAGGATCGTCAATGCCTCCACCTTTTCGGTGGGGGAGAGTCTTTCCCTGAAGATCCGGTAGAGGTGAGCATCCTCTTTGTCCAGGTGAATGGCGAGATGGAAACGGAATGCCGCGGTAGCCCTGGCTGTTTTTAAGGGATCGTTAGCAGAATATGATTCGTTCAGTTCATCATAGGCCCTGTCCAGACCACGGTGATCCATCACATAGGGCTCGGCAACCAGTGGGGCGACCTTCTCGATTGCGGGAAAGACAGCCGCCTCTTCTCCCGTAGCATGCCAGACCAGTATTTCATTGAAGAACCGGAACCGCTCGATGGTGCTGGCAAGACCTTGCGTCCCCTTTGCAGTCTCGAATGCGGCTTCATCGATACGTCGGATATCATTCCTGAACGCGTTGTGAAACGCCCGTACTGCATCAACCGGCTCTGTCATGAGAACTCATCCCCGACTACGGTTAAAATAGTATTGTCTGAAAATGTCTCCCGAGACCGGCCACAGTTCCAGGTGTTTAATAAAAAAGTTTGAGATGAATGGCCGGGAAAAAATTATCTCATTCACTTGATAAGGGTATCAGATGCTACTTTGATTGGAATGACAGGAGAGATATGTCCTTTGTTATTCGTGAGCATGACACCAGAGAAGAATGCCGGTGAACGCCATAGAGCACCACCCTGAAACGAGGGGGGGGAATACATGCGAGGGTCATGATGATATCCACGATTGCATTGATCGTTACATGTCTCATAAAATCCTCTCACGTGCACGTGGGAGGCGATTGGATATTGTGATATTGAGCCGAAATTCAGCAAAACGTACCCGGCAGAAAAATTCGATCTCTGAAAAAAGGATGATGCAGATGCACTGATCATGCATCAGGTTCAATCGTTAATCGTTCAGGCAGTTTCCACAGGATCCATCCTGGAGATGGAGCCGGCCCCGTATCCTGTCCCAGGTCATACCACGGGTCTGGTCCTGCTGCTGGTCTGCAGATGCTGAGAGCACCGCATTGCCATCCTGACAGTTCCCGCAGGATCCGTCCTGGAAATGGGTCCGGTTCTGGATCCGATCCCAGGTCATACCACGGGTCCGGTCCTGCTGCTGGTCTGCAGATGCTGAGAGCAAGGTATTGCCATCCTGACAGTTCCCGCAGGATCCATCCTGGAGATGGGTCCGGTTCTGGATCCGATCCCAGGTCATACCACGGGTCTGGTTCTGCTGTTGAACGGAATTCTCCGCACCGGTCGCAGATCGGAACTGCATCTGGCTCTGGTTCTTAGCCATAACCGTAGACATCTCACATTCCTGGCTGCAGATTCGGTTCTGGAACATCTGTTCCTCACCATTATTCTGCAGCTGGTTGGACAACTGTACCTGGTTCATGACCTGCTGGCTGGCAACCTGTTCCTGGCTTGCAGTCTGCTGGATCCCATTCCCCTGTGCAGCTCCGGATCCCTGACCCTGCGGCCCTGCGGCCATTGCAAACGCCGGGACGAGGATCAGGACAAGGACGGCACAAAGCGCTATCTTCCGTATCATTGCTTTCGTCTCCTGAGTATTCGGGTGCGGGACATTTGTTCGTCCCGCATCACCCGTCTCCACCATACCATCGGCAGGGATTATCAAACCTTTTCTCAAACAGGAAGCTACATGCGGGAGGAGAGGAAAAGGCCAACCGCGCCATCCTTTAGGAACCGCCACCCGGATTCAACACACGGCAGGGAATCTGACATTCATCCTTCCCTCACGCGGGTACTGGCTGAAGAGCTGGCTCGTTTTCAATGACAGCACGAAGGTGTGGCATCATCCGTTCGAAGATCCCCGTGGCGTCCCCGGTGAGATAATAGTGGTTTGACCGCCCGGGGACACGATTCTCGATGATCCCGTCATCGATCAGGTGCTCCATCTGCCGGGTCACTGAAGGGCCGGATATCCCCAGAGCGTCCGAGATCTGTTGTCGTGTCAACCCGGGGGAGAAGGTGAGCAGGTGAATGATCTTCCGGGGGGTCTCGCTCCACAGGTAATGGATCAGGAGCTGCTCAGCCGGGGAGAATGACCCCTGGTTGAGGAAGTATCGGATCACACCCGGCCTGACAAGATATGTGACCCTCCCGCTTTCGATCAGTTTTACGAGATGATATCGCAGGGTATTTTCATTGATCCCGGTCTTTGCTACCAGCATCGGCACATCGATGCCGGGATTGCTCGAGATTGCATGAAAGACACTGTTCCTGGTATTGTGCTCAAGCACATTCTTCTTCGAGATCCTTCGGTACCCCCCAAACAGCAGGAGGCTGAAGGGAAAGAGCGGGATCCCGGGTGATGAAGGAGTGCTGACCGGGGAAGCATCCGGATCTTCTTTGGCGAGGGAGGTCCTCTCCCGTTTCGATCGCGGCCGTGCCGTATCCTCCTTTTCCATGGTCTCCCTCAGCCCTTGTTCAGGAATGAGCGATGTGGTCTGGGCAGGTGCACAGGGGGCGTGCCCGGACCGTTCCGGCATTCCCTGCTGCTGCCGGTGGGGTGAGGCCCCGTCAGGAAGTTGTCCGCCTGGAGAATGCCCTCCAGGACCACTAGATCCGACCCTTGTCATCCCTACGCTGCCCGCAGAAGCAGCAAGCATGCCAAGGGATCCATGCAGGCCGTTATTATGACCGGAGATCATCCTCCCTCCTTCAGAGAGAGCAGACGCTGCCATCCCCTGCAGGGAGGATTCCAATCCTCTTTCCTCATCCGGCTTTCCCGGGATATTTGTCCCCTGGGGTGAACCAGCCCTTTCCCCGACCCTGTCTGCAGTAAGACCGCTTCCCCCGCGTTCGGGATTCGATATCGTCCCCTGCTCACCTGGTTCGTCGGGAGAGGAATGTATGCCGGCACGACCGGCATCAGGAACCGAGGTGCCACCTGATCCTGCCTGATACCCGGCATCCCAGGTCTCCCCGGAAGAGGAGAAGGGACCGTTACCATTCGATACACCATCAGCGTTACCCGATCCAACATCGGTCATAGTCTCTGAGGAATCCTCTGCAGGAGATGCGGTATACCCTGTTGCTGCACCGGAAATATCTTCGCCGGGACTTATCGCCGGGTCGCCTGCCCCTGCAGACCAGGTATTTCCTGCGGGGGCATCAGTCGCCAAAGGATCTTCAGAATAATCATGAGAGGCAGATTCGATGCCGGATGCAGCGGCTACAGGCCCATCTTCCACAGGGCTTTCCACAGGTTGGCTGCCGGAGTACTGATTGGCGTCAGACATTGATGTCCCTCCATGCCCCCCTTGCGCTGAGGCACCCCCTATGACCAGACAGAGGAGGAGTACTATCCAGTAGACCGGCTTTCTCATTCTGATACACTATGTGAAAGGGTCTCTTAAAAAGAATCTCATTCCGGCAGCTACAGGTGGATGATCCGGAACGTGTAGCTTCCATTTTGGTAGTCTGATCTATGTGTTCAGTGTATCAACCGCATGCCAGCGTACACGGGATAATACCGGGGTAGAGGCTTCTTTGGAACGGACCCTGACTCCTCTTCCGTCCCGATCATGCCGTATAGTGCCGGTTCCTTCTCGAGTCCCCGAAATTCACTTTCCAGGCTTATCCCTGCTTTGCTCCCGGCTGCCCTTTTCCCCGCATGAGCGATGCTACGACCCCGATGAGAGAGAGCCCGGTGAAGATCAGGAACGCGTAATGCAGGCTCTCCATGAACTCCGGGTAATACTCCGGGGTGATCACCACAGGGCCGATGAAGAGCGAGAAGAGCATCATCACGATCCCCATTGAGAGCATCTGGCCGACAAGCCGCATCGTCCCGTTCATCCCTGATGCAACCCCCAGG
>JAJRBU010000241.1 GCA_028679315.1 Methanoregulaceae archaeon | reverse complement strand
TACTGCAGCCTTTTAAAAACCTGGGGATCCGAACCTTATATCACAATGCTGCGGGTGGGATCCGAACCCACGATCTCCAGATGTCTCAGATGACGGCGCCTCGAATTGCACATTACCCTATGAGTCTGGCGCCCTAACCAGCTAGGCCACCGCAGCGCACAAAAGTGCATAATAAAAACGATACAAATCCTATTAAAGGTTCTCTTGTGCGTGCTTATGGTGTTTATTTTCCCTCAAGAAAGATTTCAATTCCAGGACACGGGCAACTGATGATTGAATTAAAGCGGAAAATATCTGAAAAAATGGGCTTTTCCCGAGCCGATCGCTCACGCCTTGTTCCTGTTGTGGATGTACACATTGACTGCGCCTGTAATTGCCGCTATCTCCTTTCCCTGGCGGAGCGATGCGGCCAGCGTCTGCATCCTCTTTTCTTCCTCCCTGACGTATCTGGGAAGGGTTTTCATGATGTGCTCTTCCTGGAGAAAGTGAGTGTGAGTATCTCCGTTGATGAAATGCTGGTTGTGCATCACTGCATGATGGAGAGGCAGCGTTGTCTTAACACCGATAATAACATATTCATAGATAGCCCGTCGCATCCGTGCAATTGCCTCTGCCCGATTCATCCCCCATGCACAGAGCTTGGCAATCATCGAATCATAATTGGTAGGGATGGTGTATCCCATGTGTATCCCCGAGTCGACCCGCATTCCCGGCCCTCCGGGTGAGCGATAGCGAAGGATCTTACCAGGATCCGCAGCAAAATTATTGAGCGGATCTTCTGCATTGATCCGGCACTCAATCGCATGTCCCCGGATACTGATGTCCTTCTGGTCATACGGCAGGGTTTCTCCAGCGGCGACCGCAAGCTGTGCTTTGACGATATCAATGCCGGTTATGAGCTCGGTAACCGTATGCTCAACCTGAAGTCGCGTGTTCATCTCCATGAAGTAGTAATTCCCTTCGGAATAGAGAAATTCCACTGTTCCTGCATTCCAGTAATCAGACGCGTTTGCAACGGCAATTGCTGATTCTGACATTCGCTCGCGGAGTTCATTCGTCATGATTGGGCAGGGAGCTTCCTCGATAAGTTTCTGGTGACGCCGCTGGATGGAGCATTCCCTGTCATACAGGTGGATAACGTTCCCGTGCTCATCTGCGAGCACCTGGAACTCGATATGTCGTGGTTTTACCAGATATTTCTCGATAAAAACTGTTGCGTCACCAAATGCAGATTCAGCCATGCGCATTCCTGCGCTGATCGCATCCTCAAGTCCGGTTTCATCGTTGACGATCTGCATCCCTATTCCCCCTCCTCCGGCACTCGCTTTCACGATGACCGGGTAGCCGATTTCTTCTGCGATCTTCAATGTTTCATCTGGCCCCTTCACCCCACCGGGGGTACCCGGAACGACAGGAACACCAGCTTCCCGCATCATCTGTTTGCTCTCGATCTTTGATCCCATTGCCTTGATCGTCCGCCAGGATGGTCCGATAAAAGTGATCCCTTCATCGGTGCATCGTTCTGCAAAATGGTAATTCTCGGCAAGGAATCCGTATCCAGGATGGATCGCCTCACTCCCCGATTTTTTTGCAATATCGACGATTCGTTCGATGTTCAGGTAACTTTTGGAAGGGGGGGCTTCCCCGACAAGAAATGCTTCATCGGCATACTTGACGTGAAGTGCATCCTTATCTGCAGTTGAATAAATAGCCACCGTTTCGACATTCAATTCCCTGCAGGCCCGCATCACCCTGATGGCGATCTCTCCGCGATTCGCAATGAGAACCTTCTCGAAGTATTTCATTCCACCACCAGGAGCACATCGCCGCTCTGCACCACATCGCCTGCATTCACAAAAATATCAGAGACTCTCCCGTCTATTGGCGAATGAATCGGATTCTCCATCTTCATTGCCTCAAGGACGATGAGCAGATCTCCTTTCTTCACATCGGACCCCCGACTCACGGCGACCTCGAGTACCATACCCTGCATATTTGATTTTATCCCGCCCTGAATATCTCCCCTGGGTATCTTTTGGGCAGGAGCTGCTGAAGCGCCTACTGCGCTCCCACCAACTGAGAGAATGCGGACGTTGAAGACCTCCCCATCCACTTCTACTTCCATTGCATGAGGTATCTCGGCCGGCGAGGATAGGTGTTGGGTTTTAACGGGAAGTTCCTCAGGAATCCGCTCCCCTTTTAGGAACGAAGGAGCGATAGCAGGGTAGAGGATATAGGTCAGGACGTCCTCTTCACCTTTCTTTACAAGGCCCTCTGCAATCGCCTGTTCCTCCATTTTATCATATATAGGTTCAAGGAGATCAGCTGGCCGGACCGTGATTATCGGTTCATCACCGATAATAAGATTCCGGATTTCGTCACTGATGGGTGCCGGTGATTTGCCATAGAGCCCCCTGACATAGTCCTTCACCTCATTCGTAACATTACGGTACCGATCACCACCGATAAGGACGTTCAGGACCGCCTGGGTTCCCACAATCTGTGATGTGGGGGTCACCAGGGGAGGATAGCCGAGATCTGCTCTGACCCTCGGAACTTCCGCGAATACCTCATCAAGCTTGTCAAGAGCATCCTGCTCTCTCAGCTGGGAAACGAGATTCGATATCATGCCGCCAGGTAACTGGTACACGAGAACATTACTATCCACCCGCTCGGAGATGGGATCAAGTAAGCCTCCGTATTTATCCCTCATTTTACTGCAGATATCCCTGACACCCATGAGGACACGGAGATCGATGCCGGTATCTCTGGGTGTATCTTGGAGGGAAGCCACGATACTTTCGGTTGGAGGTTGCGAGGTTCCGAGCGCGAACGGGGACATGGCGGTGTCAACGATATCGACGCCGGCTTCGATGGCAGCCTGGTAACTCATCGAAGCAATGCCGCTCGTGGAATGGCTGTGAAGGTCGACAAGGATATCCATCTCATCCTTGATCCCCGTGATAAGGTCCCTCGCCGAATGAGGCATAATCAGACCGGCCATATCCTTGATACAAATGGAGTCGCAGTCAAAGGAATATAGTTCTCTGATCATCTCGATGAATCCCGGAATAGAGTTGACCGGACTTGTTGTGTAACAGATCGAGCCCTGAAGGTGTGCCCCCACCTCTTTAACCATCTTCATTGATTCCTTCATGTTTCTGATGTCATTCAGGGCATCGAAAACGCGGAAGATATCAATCCCAACTGAATAAGCATGGGTTACAAAATGGTCAACAACATCATCAGGATAGTGCCGGTACCCAACTAGATTTTGGCCACGGAGAAGCATCTGGATCGGGGTGTGTTTCAACTCTTCCTTGAGTATTCGCACTCTGTCCCAGGGATCCTCGGCAAGGAACCGGATACTCGAGTCGAATGTAGCGCCACCCCATGCTTCTACTGAAAAGAATCCAACCTTATCGATGGTGCGGGCAAGGGGAATCATGTCCTCGGTCTTCATGCGTGTGGCAATCAGGGACTGGTGGGCATCCCGCAGGGTGGTATCAGTGATCAGCAGTCTGGTGGACATCTGGTTTCTCCGACTCGATGATAAATGAGGGATTTTTTCAAACCTTTAAATCTTTTACATCATAAGTATAAAAATATCACGAACCGCTGCAAAAGAGATGAATAAAATAAGAATTGTGCATAATGATGCAATTATATCGCGATTTGAGGCCTGGAAATCCGGGCAGCAGCTACCGCCGGATTTGTATCCCCTGGTAGTGAGAAGATCTGCCTGGTCACGTGCCCGTAACAGACGTAGATGGATCATCAGAAAACCGACAGATGCAAGGTTCCGTATATCGGGGTGCATCCCCTTCAGCTTCATAGTGGTGAGGATCCGGGACCAGTCACGGGTGGCTTCATCAATTCCCTGGATGGTTATCTCGATAGCAAGCCCGAGATCAAACCCC
>JAJRBU010000130.1 GCA_028679315.1 Methanoregulaceae archaeon | reverse complement strand
ATTTTGAGAATAATATAGGGAAAATTGCATTGGTGAATGACGACGATGGTCGTTCAGAGTGGTTAGATGATGAGGAATTTGCTTCCCTATTTCAAGGCAAACGAGGGTTAGGTCTGGTAATCTTGAATTCGTGTAGCGGTGCCACAACATCTTCGAATCATGTATTTGCAGGCATTGCGCCTTCCCTTGTTCAAAAAGGCATACCTGCAGTGATAGCAATGCAGTATCCTATAGAGAACAGCACTGCTGAGCTCTTTACCGATATATTTTATCACTGTTTAGCAATGGCCAAACCTATCGATGAGGCGCTACAATCGACTCGAAGAATTATTTCAATCGAGGTCGGTCTGGATAAAAGAGATTTCGCTACCCCTGTCCTTTACATGAGATCTGAAAATGGGATACTCCTAGATCTGGGTGTGCCCAGGGTTCCCCTTTCTTCAACCGGGACAGAAGATGCCCGGATTGAAAAAGTATCTGAATCTATAAATAACAAAATAGGAATCCGGTCCAAGGACGAGATCAAAGCAAAATTAGAATCAAGGATCAAATATAAAATCAGAATTTATCCCCTTGCTTTATGGCAGGATAATAAAATTCAGAAGCGATTTATATCATTGTTCCTCGAACAGAATTCGAAACAAAAAATGTTCCAGCTCGAACTGGGTCATTGTGATCACCCTGAATTAGTCGAATCACAGATTGCCGAACATTCAGTAGACAAATTTGGAGAAGACAAATTTGGAGAATTCATTGAGGCAGTAGAGTATCTTATCCAGGAATCGGAACTATATCAGAATGCTCAATCAGCAGACGTGGCAAGAATTGTAATAACCAACAGCCGTTTACCAATGAATTATATTCAGGTGAGCCATACATGGATGCCCTGTTATTGGTGCAATCCTCCCCGCCAACAATGGGGTGTGTATGAACCCTATCGGTTTTTTGTGGTCTCCTTGGCAACGTTCTGGCACTTACACCCGGATATTCCTGTTGAAGATTTTTTATTGAGACAGATTCAGCGTATCTGCATGCGGGTTGTTATACCGGTTGAGGATAAGGAAAACAGAAAACGGATGACGCATGATGCAACGCGGTCATGTCTATTTGATTTTGTTCAACACCATGAAGATGCCAGTTATTTTACAAAGCAGGCTTTCATATGTGACCAGTGCATTCAGGATATTCTGGAAGCTAAGGAAATACCCCCAGAAGATCGTGAGGCATTTCTTAATCAATTTTTGAGTTGGTTGGAAGCTACGATGCCATTAGAGGGCAGATGAAAAAATACCAAAATTAATTAAATTTCCGCGCTCCCACTTCACGTCGTCCCTCTCCGTAAAATCCGGTTAATCAGATCGATGAACATTACCAAATCCAATAAATAAAAACATCCTTTTACGAATCCGTGTCCAGAATCACGCTCTCTCCGTCGTCAATTGAACCAAAATTTGTTTCAAACATATTCAGGAAAAGGGGAACTCCGCCACCCATTCGTTCCACTCCGCCAATCAAAAAATTTAAAACTTCTATTTGTTTTCCTTTTCTCTGTATGTGGCCTTTACACACGTATTCTGTTTTCGAAAAAGGCCACATACAGGAATAGCATATGACAACGAAAAAAATCAGATTACGACGAAGTGGTGGGGACAACCGATGCCAGAAGAGTCATCAGACCCACGACATGGTGCAGACAGGAAAAGACTACTCGACGGGCTCCCCCGTATTGTTCATGCCTGAGACAGCGGGAACACAGAGGGAACCCGTACTTTCGTCTTTGTGGGAAGGGAAAAACCTTCCTCTCCTGGAGGTCGCCTGATGCCCCGGAAGGGAAAACGGTGCCCATACCTGTCACGCCGGAAGCAGGGGAGGTGGACCGAACTGGTCTGCAGGCTTCCTGCCAACGGCGCATGCCTGGAGCCGGGATGCATGGCACACCCTGACGTTGGGGAGATGGTGCCCGATGACCGCGAGTAGACGGGCACGCCGCCGGAGCAGGTCCGGCTATCGCCAGAGGGGGAGGGCGATCGAGGCCATGGCCTGTGCCCTCCTCCAGGGACGGGGCTTTACGGTCGTCCGGTCCCGGCGGTATACGGTTGGGGTGCACCTGGTCGCCTGGTGCGACTGGTCCCCGCCGCTCTTCATCCATGTGAGGAGGAGCCGGAAGCTGGTGGAGACGACCACCGAGATCGTCTCCTTGTGGCCGGGGGAGGTTGCTGCCCTCCAGGCCGTCCCCCGGTGGGACGGGATGTCGGTCCAGTTCTGGATTCATGCGGGCCGGAACTACGGCTGGCAGTGCTTCGAGATCTTCCCGAAAGGGGTGACGGAGGTGGAGTGCCTTGTGGCGTGAGGAGGAGGACGGCTGGACGGCCGGGCAGAAGATCTGCCCGATCATGTCGGAGCCCCGGGGGATGGTCCTCTGCCAGGGGAAGCACTGTGCTGCTGCCTATCCCCGGAACCTTGCCGGGGAGACCTACTGGTTCTGCGAGATCATCGAAGGACATCTTCCGCTGGAAGAGAGCGAATCTGCCACCACTCCAATCCTGGAGGGAGATGACCCATGATACCGGGGACCCTGTCCCTGCCAGGGGACGTGAGCCACGATCGTCCGACTCCTCAGCACGGAGGGGTTGTTCCATGACCGAAGCGATCCTCCGGGCACTCCAGGCCCTCACTGCCCCCGGCCAGGTGGTCGAGGTCCGTGCCATTACCGATGACGGCATCGCCAGCGGGTACTTCGATGACCCTGCCCTGCTCGCCGGGTCGGTCGACGCCCTGGACAGCCTTCCCACCGTCCAGGGGATCTATGTCACGTTAAACACCGTGAACCCCGCCCTCCTCTCCCGGAGGGCAAACCGGGTCAAGCACCGGCTCGGGAAGAAGGATGCCACGACTGCCGACCCCGACATCCTCTGGCGACGGTGGTTCCCCATCGACATCGACCCGACGAGACCGTCCGGGGTCTCTTCCACCGATGAGGAACACCAGGCAGCGATCGAGACTGCCGAACGGATCGCACGCCACCTCTCAGGCCTCGGCTGGCCGGAACCGGTCATCGCCGATTCCGGGAACGGAGCCCACCTCCTCTACCGAATCGACCTCCCAAACGACGACCACGCCCGCGATCTCGTGAAGCGATCCCTCGAAGTCCTTGCCACCCTCTTCGATGATCCCACCATCACCATCGACACCGCCAACCACAACGCTGCCCGGATCTGGAAACTCTACGGCACCATGAGCCGGAAAGGCGACCATACCACGGACCGTCCCCACCGGAGATCCCGCCTCCTCTCCGTCCCGGACCAGGTTGGCGTAGTCCCCGCCCATCTCCTCCAGGCCCTTGCCTTGACCCTCCCCGAGATTCCGCCCGCAAAGAAACCCCGCCATACCATCGACCTTGCCACCTGGCTCCATGACCACGGCATCGGGATCGCGAGAGAGAAACCCTACGGGAGCGGCACCCTCTACGTCCTCGAAAGCTGCCCCTTCTCCGGAGCACACCGGGACGGAGCCTTTGCCATCCAGTTTGGCAACGGCGCCATCCACGCCGGTTGCCAGCACACCTCCTGCGGCGGAGGAGCCCAGCGGTGGAAGGACCTGAAGGAACAATACGGGAAGCACGAGCGTGCCAGAATAAAAGACCCCAAAACCCCTCCTTCCCGGAACGAATCCATGATCCCTCCCGGGTTGCCGGATCTCCAGAATACCCCCGGCTCAATCAGCCCTTTCCCCCTCACCCCTCTCGACGAGATCCCCTGCAGGGACGAAGCCCTCGACGTCCTGCAGCACGGTGACCCCACACAGTTCATGCTCCGGACCTTTGCCCTCGACCATGAAGGCGATGAAATCCCGGCGGAATGCATGATCCTCACGCTCGCCATCCGGTCGGTTGCGAACACCAACGGCCTGCATCTCTCCATCTCCGGGGAGAGCGGGAAAGGGAAAAGCACCGCCGTCAATGCCCTCCTCCCCCAGCTCCCTGAACGGTATCGGCTGAAAGGCGGGATGAGCAACAAAGCCCTCCTCTATACCAACACGCTCCAGCCCGGCTCAGCAATTCTCCTTGACGATAAAGACCTCAACGAGGACATAATCGGGATCCTGAAAGGCGTCACCACCACCTTCAAGGACCCCTATATCTACCGGTCGGTCAGCACCGAACGGAAAGGCGTGATCTGCACCATCCCGGAACGGTGCGTCTGGTGGGTCGCAAAAGTGGAAGGGGCAGGGGACGACCAGGTCTTCAACCGGATGCTCACCTGCTGGATCGATGAATCCTCCGAACAGGACCGGAAGGTGGCCTCCTGGATCCTCCACCAGGACCAGGCTCCTCCCGATGACCGCGAAGAGGACCGGCCCCACGTCCTGGTCTGCAGGGCGATCTGGGAAATGCTCGGGCGGCAGCTGTTCTGGGTCATCATCCCCTACGCAACCCGGGTCCACTTCCGTTCCTATGCCAACCGGAGAAATATTGAGATGTTCCAGAACCTGATCAAGGCAAACACCGTACTTCGGTTCATGCAGCGGGAGCAGAGCATCCGTGGCCGGTACTTCTGCCTCACCGCGACCATGGAGGACTTTTACGAGGCGCTCCGCCTCTACGGCCAGCTGAACGGGACTGCCGGAGGCCAGGAGACCAAGCTCACAAGGAAGGAATCAGAACTGATCGAGACGATCGCCCGGAACAAGTGGGAGGAGTTCACGATCCCCCAGCTCCAGAAAGCGACCGGATTGTCCAATGGCACCCTCCACCGGCTCATCCATGGGTACGACAGCCGGGGCAGCCAGTATACCGGCCTCCTGGAGAAATGCCCTGCCCTCTCCTTCTGTGACCGTACGGTGCAGAGTGACAGCGAATATGGGGGGAGTTCAACGCGGAGACGGACCAATGCCTACGCGTTCGATCAGGATCTCTACCAGTCATGGTCCAATGGCGGAGCGGTCTGGTTCGATGACTCGGATGACCCGGACAATCCTTCAATCCTTCAGCAGTCCTTCAGCAAAACTATGGAACCTGCTGAAGGATTCGAAAACGATCCAGCAGACTCCAATCCTGAAACTATCCTCTCTCATAGTACTATGCGTACATGTACCGATCACTACTCTGGAGGAAGAGAAAACACACAGGATCCCGGGAACGCAGGATCTCATGAAACCCCTGCTGACTGTGAACCGAAAACCTCCCTAGTGCTGAAGGATGCGATCAGAAAAGACGGAGATACCCATCTGAATCAGAATTCATCATCATATCCCAGCCAGATCCCCCCTCTGGAAAAGAACCCTCCCTCCGCAGGCCTTCCGCAGTGCTGCAGGGAAACCAGCACACTTTCTTCACCCGCAAACCCTCTCCTGATCAAGGCGAAGGACTACAAGCCGTTGGAGGTCCCGGACCACACCTACTGCCGATTGTGTGGCAACCCCTGGACCCACTACATCGAGAAGCTGACCGAGGAGCGGAAACGACGGCCAAAAGACCAGTGGCAACCCTACCAGATCTGCAAGCACTGTTATGCCAGGGCAAAAGAGAAAGCCCAGAAGGCATCCACCATCCTCCCGGGGACCTGTGATCCCGCCCGGATGGAACGGCTCACCTCACCCTTCTGCCAATGTACTATCTGTGATATCGATGCAGCCGTTTACATCGACCGGAGCACCGGGACAAAACTCTGCAAGACCTGCTACCAGCGGGTCATAGGATCCCCTGAGCACGGCCAGGTGAGCGGATGACCTGGACCGTCACGGAGCATATCGATCCCCCGTTCGAGAAGGTCGGCCGGCTCTATGTCGAGGGAACGGACATGGTGATCCGGTCCGAATTAGACCTCCGGGGATTTTCAATCCCCCTTTCGGATATTCCGGCTGTCCTCGATGGCGATACCAAACTGATCTTTTTGTTGGACGATGAAGAAGAAGCTGGGACCGTCAGGCTCTCAACCTCGGGGAGGGCGATGAACTTCGCCATCGAGCCGTTCTTCTACACGACCCCGCTGCTATCGATTACAAGAATGATTGCCGGCGAGCAGCGGAAGGCTCCGTTGTTTGTCGGGAGGGAGCAGGTGGAATAGGAGGGATCATGTCCCCCCTTCCTTCAGGCCTGATGAGAACCGTCCCTCAGAAATCGCGGTATACCTGTTTCCTGTCTTCGATCTCAAGAATCTGGATGACAAGAACGGTATCATGGATTGACAGGATGGCCCTGTACTGATTCCCAATGCGGAACGTGTATATCGGATGTCCCAAGTTCGTTCCTTTCAGTTTTTTGATCTGGGAGTAGGGAGAGTCCGAAAGCCCGTGCAGAGCCCGGATGATTCGTTGGGCAGTCGTCCGGTCGAGCTTAAGGAGGTCTTTTCGCGCCCGGGCGGTGTATTCCAGCCGATATTTCATTCAACACCGAACTCGGCCATGATCTCTGCTTCAGAGTGGAGCCGGCGGTGCCTGATATCCTCTAGAGCTTCTTCAAGCCCTTTGATCGCTTCATCGTTCAGGGGATCCTGATCCACCGCAAGGGTCACCAGCCGCTCGATTACGTCATTGTACGATTCTTTGGGGTGTTGTTTCAATGCCTGGAGTTTTTCTTTCAGATCTTCCCTGATGTAAATGGTGGATGCGGCTTGCATAGTATCATCTATAGGTATCTATTGATATCAATATGTCGATTGATGATAGCATCCTTCGTTAAGGAATTCCAGGACGGAGAGGGACGTCCCAGGACGGCATCCCCGGTCCCTCTCAATATCCAGGCACCGCTATTTGTCGGGAGGGAGCAGGTGGAGGGGTGATGAACTCACGGCAATTTGTTTCTCGAACAGAAACAAATTATTTCTATTTCAGAAACAAATTGTTTCTCGATCAGGAACAATCAGAAAAAAGGGTGGACAAAGGGAATGCTTCCAGAACTATTCAAATCAGAAGACCGCCTGCGAATCCTGCGGTATGTCGCAGAGAGGGAGATTGTCACCGTCCAGACTGTCGCAAAAGCCACCGCGGTCTCAAAACCTGTCGTGTCACGGTATATGCACGTGCTCATCAAGAGCGGACTGTGTACACGCACCGGCCGGATACTCTCGTGGATACCATCTCCCGTAGGATCAGCGATGAAACGATTCCTGAACATCATACTCCTCGATGAACATCTCCCTCATGCCCCATGGGCAGAGGGTATCGGAATCTATGGTTCCTTTGCACGGGGGACGAATAATGCCGGGAGCGATGTTGATGTATGGATCCTGGTATCAGAACATTCCCAGGAAGTTGAAACCCACGTGGCGGAGCTCCGCCATACGCTCTCCCATTCCCTGGGATATGATGTCCATATGCTCCTCCTCACACGAAAGAAATTACAGGACCTCTCTCAAAAAGATCCCCCCTTCTATGAGGAGTTCATGAAAGACCAGGTAGTTGTACAGGGTGCAGCGATTTGACGAAACTTGAAGAATGTTTCGAGGAGGGGAATTTACACCCTATTCCACCGTCTGAAAAGAAAGCACGGGATTCATTGCGTACGGCACATGAAAATCTGGATGAAGCGCAAGAAGGGTTGAAGAATGGCATCATTCGTGCAGCAACCAATAGTTGTTATGTAGCGATCTTCCATGGAGCAAGGGCCGTGCTTTTTCGTGATGGCATCCGTGAAAAGAGCCATTTCTGCCTGGAAATGTATCTGAATACCTATGTGGTATCCGGTAAGCTTGAACGGAAGTGGATACTATTCTTTGCTCATATGCGGAGCAGGCGGGATATCAATCAATACGGTTTTGAACCTCCCCTCACGAGGGAAGAGATGGAACGTGCTCTTGAGATGGCTTCTGAATTTATTGAAGAGATGGAACGCCTTCTCACCATAGATAACGAAAAAACCGAAATTCGATGAAGGAATCCTTTCACGTATCCCCCTTTTACTCGAGAAATACTTCCCAGAGACGGAACAATGCAATTACCACTCATCCTCTAGAGGATCATCGGTTGTACTTCCCTGACCACTTCTGTTGAGAGGCCAGTTGCCGCCATAGACCGCCCTTTCTTTCGGGGACTCTCTTACCCACATCAAGTCGGCAGGCTCTCCATCGAAGGAGAAAACCTCGTGATCCGGTCAGACCTGGACCACCGGGGATTTTCAATCCCCCTTGCAGATATCCCCGCAGTCCTCGATGGCGATACCGAACTGATCTTTGTCTTGGGCAGTGGGGAAGAAGCCGGTAGTGTCAGGCTCTCAACTTCGGGAAGGGCGATGAACTTCGTGATCGAGCCCTTCTTCTACACGACCCCGCTGCTATCGATTACAAGAATGATTGCCGGCGAGCAGCGGAAGGCACCGTTGTTTGTCGGGAGGGAGCAGGTGGAAGGGGGATGTATGGTAAGAGATTATCTCTGAAATTTGTCGGGAATCATACCGAAAGGACCGCTCTTCGATAGCCCTATGGTGACTTTTTCGATGGAGCTATTGAGGATTTTCCTTTTCCTTGCAGTACATTCCCCTTGTACAATAGTGTTCACCCGTGCGGTAAGAAAGATGACGGGCAACTTCGACGACCCACATTCACGGTTATTTGGATCATTTCATCGTACTGACTGTCAGGCAAGATAATGAAAAAAAAGATCAAACGATTTTTAGAGGTCTGACGCTGTAAATTGTTCCCTTAAGGCCCCAGGCCTGAATCCAGGCTGACGTTCTTGAATCAAAGGTCTCATTGCAACGCAGAAGTCCATTCCGGTTTGCTTTCATCAGTCCCCATGAGATAGTGGACGGATCTCCAGACGGATGGTGAGCGATGATCTCATAATACACGGTGCCGTTTTGTCCACAGACGTCCGCCTCGACGGTGTAACATGCTCCGGCTCGATCAATCGTGATAGTACCTATCCTGGTATTAGAAAAACCCTCAAAGAGGGGGAACAAATCTTCTTCTGTTACTGCTGCAGAGACTGGGGAGATAATTCCCATCATGCCCCATACTATCACAATCAAGGCCAGGAGGGGTATTTTATTCCTCATCAGTATATACCTCCTAAGAGAAGAGAAATTCAAATGGGAGAATCTCTCACCTTGTCACATCCCGGTTGTCCCTGACAAGGTACCTGGTCACCAGGTATACTGAGCCTTTCCTACTATCAGAATAAATGCTTTCTCCAGCATTTCAGCAGAACCCGATTTCTAAAAAAAGAGAGGGATTGTTCCGATCGTGCCGGACGCTAGTGCGTCTTATCTGACATGGGGAAGGACGTCCTTCCAGACCCTGAGGCCTGCAGCATCATCCAGAGAGGGGCGGGTCCCTTTCATGACAGCCATGTTTTCATCAAGGATCGCGAGAGGATCATACCCCCTCTGTTTCATCTCCTCGATCTTTTTGATGGGACAACGCCCTCAACTGCACGCTCTCGGAAGAGAAGGAGATCACGGTTGCGTAACCTGATTCCCCCACCGGTATCACCCCGGTCCTGAAACCTTCATGCAGGGGGAGTCAGGAGCAGGGAAGGATACCCTTCCCGTTCCAGAGCAGTGGACCGGCGCATTTTTCCGATTCCATCGAACGTTTCAGTTTCTCATTCCTTTCTTGAGAGTGCCTGGGAAGCCCCCCCCTATCCGCCTCTTTTTGTCACCGCTGCGCATCCGCTCATATACCTGCCGGTATCATTCGAGGACCCGGGCCCCCAGGGGATTGAGCCTGGAACCGCCATGGAACAGGTAGGCATCGAAGACTTTTTTGATCGGAAGGGCTGCGAGTTGGTTGACGATCCAGAA
>JAJRBU010000206.1 GCA_028679315.1 Methanoregulaceae archaeon | reverse complement strand
GGTAAAGGAACCGGATGGCCGTCGGGCCTATATCACCGGGAAGACCGGGACGGAACTTGTCATCCCCAAGTTCTTCCTGCACGGGGAACAGCTCTGTTATTCCACCACCCGTAGAGCCCGTTCCGGGTACTTCTTCCACAAGCTGGATAAGGTCGTGAAGTATGATATCGTCCTTGAGACTCGTAAGGAGTCCTTCAACTCCTATGAGGACTTCAAGAAGCGGTTCGACCTCATGTTCATTACCGAGGATGAGATACAGAATCTCTGGAACGGTCAATCCAGTCAGCATGGCGGCAAGTATATCCCGAAGGACTTTCATGGCATGGGACCCAAGGGTAAGAAAGTCATGGCTGACTTCCTGAGAAGGTTCCAGGGGATCAACACTACCCCCCGTGATGTCTATAATGATAAGGGGTATCTGAACGTCTGTCGGAACGCATACAGTCACATGGGTCGGGACATATCCATATCCCATCTGTATGGTAACAGGTATGTCTGGTACGCGTCAGAGATTGCAGGATGCGGCAATGGCCGATATGGTCTTGTCGCCAATAAAACCACCTTCTTATGGCTGGAGGATGACTGATGTACTGCACTCTTTGCGGGAACAAAGAAGTCCATAAAACCAATGGCATATGTCCTGCCTGTCGGGCAATCGTAAAGGGGCCTTTGAAGAAAGCCTATGCGCTGTATCAGGAATTACAAAAGGACCACCGTCAATGTTGTGGCGGTCTGAGTCACAGTGGTGACTACCTCTACTTCCACGGTAAGGGATGGGACAACACATACCCCAGACGGAAATTAAAGATAGAGGATGATGCTACTTGGGTCGAGATGGGGGTGTCCTTATATGAGGATCACGCCAGGACATATTACATATTCGATAGCGGATCTTTAACCCTGAACGAAGACTACGGGGAAGAAATATCTTATAAGGATCCTAACTTCTGGAATAAAGTCTTCAAGCAGTTGGACAGGGCTTCTGAATTTGCCTGGGGCAAGGATGTCCTCACATGTTTATGCGGCCATAATTACATGGTTCTTGACCCTTGTGATTGCATAAAAGAACGAGATGAGAATATCATGGTCAAGAAAGCCAAGAAATCGGAACTCATCATTCTTATGGGCGATCTCGAATATGACTCTTCAAGAGAATTACTCTCCAAACGATTAGGAGGATGACTAATGTCTTACACATCACATGTCGAAGTGGCCATGAGTGTCCTTGTTACGATCGAAACCGATTCCCATCCCGGCGATATTCCCGAGGTCTCCTTCAAGGGTCTGATCACGGACGTCTTGGCCGATCAGCTTCGTCAGTACAATGACCATGATCTTACGGCCACCATAACCTGGACCAGGGTCGTTGATACTGTTCTGGATGAGAATACCCCGACGGAGAAAGAGAAGGAAGACTATCCGATTGAAGACTGGCGGTATGAGGTAATGAATGGCGATACCAAAGTCGGGTATGAGCAGTGGGTTATAAACCATAGGGGGTAATAATGATTGCAAAAGGAACCGTCGTAAGGACCGTGGGATCATTCATCTATGAGTATGCGGTGGCCCTGCCTGAAGCCAACTTCTATGCCCGGAATGGGGATTTGGAACTGACGGCCGATGACTATGGCAAGTCCTTCTTCGTACGGTATGATCCTCAGGATCAGTTCTGTACCATCATCCCCGATCGACTGGTCACTGACCTCCTATCTGGTTTTATTGGACAGGTCAGTGAGGAACTGAAAAGATAAGGGAGGTTCCATGGCATATCAGAAATGGTATCCGGCTCAGGCTCATACCCGTGATGAGGTCATCAAGGCCATGGAAGGAAAGCGCGATGAGTGCCTCCGGGAAGCCGACAGTTATAATAAGGGCCTGCAACGGATACAGGACATCTTCATAGGAAAGTACTATGAACTGTCCGCATATTCCGGAGCTTCGTACGGTTGTACCATGTTTGCTCTTTGCAAGGACATGGGCCGGGATCATGTGGGCTTCGAGGTGCTGTCCTGCAGCATACCTCAGGAAGAGGTAACTCCTCGTGTCAGTGGTACCCGATGGTCCTTATCGTGGAACGGGGACTGGAAGGCTACCCCGTCCGATGTGTCCCAGGCCATCAAGTATGTATCGTTCCCATGGATCACAACCAAATTCTCAAAACTTTTCAAGGAGGGCAAATGAACTGGTTCGAAAAACTCGGGCGGGCTGTTGCAGAAGAATGTGAGCTTGCTAAGGGATCTGCGATCGAGCATCAGTGCGGGACTGTGTGGGTCACGACCGATGAGGGGGTCCTGGCTATCAGTGCCATGAAGACGGAGGAGGAATAACATGCGAAAGGTTTATGTCACGGTCACAACGCGGTTGATCATCCGGGCTGATGAGGGTGTGAACATTGAGAGCGTCCTTGAGAACATGGATTACAACTTCACCTCTCAGACCGATGGCGCCGACATTGAGGACACCGAGATCACCGACTGGAAAGTCACCGATTCAAAATAAGGAGTCACAGTGTCTAAAATACTCTACGTAGTCGTTACTACTGTGGAAGTCGAAGATGAACTCTTTTCCGATGTGGTACAGATTACCGAGGATAAAAAACGCGCAGGGCGTCTTGTCAAAGCCCTGGTTAAACGGGATAAGAAGGCATTAAGGAACCTCGGTGTAAATT
This sequence comes from Methanoregulaceae archaeon, assembly GCA_028679315.1. Classification (GTDB taxonomy): domain Archaea; phylum Halobacteriota; class Methanomicrobia; order Methanomicrobiales; family Methanospirillaceae; genus UBA9949. The sequence continues at coordinate 344 of JAJRBU010000206.1, read as the reverse complement.
ACTGTTGCCTGGCTGAGTATGAAAATGCCGCTTTCTTTACCCGTGAGATCGACGGCGCCTTCGGTGGCGTCTCAGTGAAGTCGACAGGATTGAAAGATTCGAAAGGCAAGGTCATCCATGAGGGTGATCAGGTACTTGTCCCTTCACCCTCTCGCAAGGATGACTACTGGAAGCATGAGTTCCAGGGACAGGTACACTGCCGGAAGAACAAGTCCAGTCTCATCTGTGTCATCGATCAGGATGACAACGGATGGGATGTAGAGCATGAACGTCTCACCATAGTGGAGGACTGAACATGGCAAAGACTATTGTACAAGCCGAGTGTCATTCGGATGACCACGTCT
>JAJRBU010000230.1 GCA_028679315.1 Methanoregulaceae archaeon | reverse complement strand
ACCGTCCGGCACCGATCGGATGATCTCCAGCAGATCCCTGCGGAGCAGCGGTTCTCCCCCCGTAAACTTTACGCTGCGGATCTCAAACTTTGCCGCTACCCGCAGGATCTCGGCGATCTCTTCAACGGAGAGCTGATCTTTGGGAGACTCTTCCCCCTCCTTGTGGCAGTAGATACACGAGAGGTTGCATTTTGGGGTAAGACTTACCCGGAGGTTGCTTACCGGGCGGTTGTAGGAGTCTCTGAGGGTCACGGTCTGTTCAGCCCATAAAATTCTTTGCTATGATGTAGAGCTCGGTGCTCCCCTTCCGGGTTGATCGGGTGATGAAGGTCTTCACCGAATAGAAATGGTCCTTTGTCATTGCATAGAGATCCGGAAAATCCGTGCCCTGGAACGATTTCACGACAAAATTTCCCCCCTGTTTTAATACCTTAACGGCAAACATGAGGGCCTGTTCGTTCAGCTCGATGATGCGGGCCTGGTCATAGCTCTTCTGGCCGGAGAGTTTTGGAGCCGCATCACAGACCACAACATTGACGACACCGAGCATTGATCGCACCTTCTCCTGTATTTCAGGATCATTAAGATCCCCCTCGATGGTCTCTACGCCGTCGAGAGGGGCTATTGGATTGAGATCGACGCCCACTACCCTGCCGCTGGTGAGCGTACGTTCGACCTGGAGCCAGCTCCCCGGGGCTGCCCCGAGGTCGACGATATTGTCGTCCGGACGGATGATGGCAAACTTATGCTGGATCTCGAGAAGCTTATATGCTGCCCGCGAGCGGTAGCCCTCATGTTTTGCCCGTATATACGTCCGGTCATATCCCCATTGTGATCCCATTATCAGAAGTTCCCTTGGCAGGTCCGGGCTTCACTCCGGAACGCTCTGTTACTATTTGATGGTATATTGTATAAGAGATTGCATTCAGGAATTTGTTAACTATTCTTAGCAGATTCAACCGATGCCAGTAGGGTTGACTCCAGATTCAAGCTCCTCTGTTTATCCTCTGGTGGGGCAAAACCCACGTTTTATTAACCAGAAGCGGGATCACACCAGTTCGCCGTCATACTCCATCTCACCGGCAGTCCCGTCCACCACCACATGAACACCGTTCCGGAGGCGATCCAGGGAGACATCAGTATGGTCGATCATCGGGATGTTGCCGATAATCGCCCCGGTTGCGATGATCGATTCTGCCTCCGCATTGACAATGGCGGCCGGTGCATGCCCGTTCCGGCTCAGCGCATAGAGGACGTACGAGCCTACTGTTGAACCCTTGCCATAGGGGAAGGCAAGGACTTTTCCTTCAATGCAGGCCCCTTCAAGGGGGTGGCCTTTTTCAACAATAATACCGGATGATGGATCAACACCGGAAAGGAACGACAGGGGTGCCGGGCTTACCAGCAGCGGACCTTCCCCCCGCCCTTTTGAAATTCCTCTTCCCCTGATTAGCATAATCATACCTAATAAATGTTTGAAGACACCAGATATAAGATTGATATGGAAGAGATCTCCGTCAATAATGCTGCACCCTCAACCGAGCTCACATACCAGCTCCAGCTCAATGAGCTCGAAGCCAGCCTGCTCGAGATGAAGGTGAAAATTGACGAGCTGGTAAAGGAAAATGCCCAGCTCAAACGGGAGAACAACCAGCTCAAGCGCATGCCACTGTTCGTTGCCGTTGTCGTGGATATCCTGGATAACGGTGAAATTTATCTCCGTCAGCAGGGGAACAACCAGGAATACCTGACAACAGCTACTGAAGAACTCCGTCCTCAGTTAAAACCGGGGGTCAAGGTTGCCGTCAATAACGCCCTTTCGATTGTTAAAGTAGTCGGCAATATCTATGACTCACGCATAAGGGTGATGGAGCTCGAGGTCTCTCCTGACACCAGCTATGCCCAGATCGGCGGCCTTGCTGATGTGATCAAGGAGGTGCGCGAGGCGGTGGAGTACCCGCTGACCAAACCCGAGATTTTCCGCCGTATCGGTGTGGAACCGCCAAAAGGGATCCTCCTCTTCGGGCCTCCGGGAACCGGTAAAACACTGATTGCAAAAGCAGTTGCCCACGAGGCAAAGGCGACGTTCATCAGGATGTCGGGCAGTGAACTGGTCCATAAGTTCATCGGGGAAGGTGCCGGGCTTGTCCGTGAACTGTTCATGCTTGCCCGGGAACGTGCACCGGCTATCGTCTTTATCGATGAGATCGATGCCGTGGGCAGCACGCGGACCAATGACGGCACTTCAGGGAGTGCCGAAGTCCAGCGTACGCTCATGCAGCTCCTCGCTGAAATGGACGGGTTTGACAACCGCGGGGATGTCCGGATCATGGCAGCCACCAACCGTGCGGATATGCTGGACCCGGCGCTCCTCCGTCCCGGGCGGTTCGACCGCCTGATCGAGATCCCCCTGCCCGACAAGGATGCACGGCTCGAGATCCTGAAGATTCATTCCCGCAGGATGCACCTGGCAAAGGTTGACCTTGAGGAACTCGCGGGCATGACTGAGAAGGCCACGGGAGCCGAACTGGAAGCGATCTGCCGTGAGGCTGGCATGATGGCTGTCCGGAGGGAAGCCCCCTCCGTTGAGATGCGGGATTTCATCGACGCAGTCCACAAAGTGAGAAATGAGATCGTTACCGATAACCGCATGTATACCTGATCCGGAATTATCTGATCAATATTCATTTTTCAGGAGATCGGTGTGAATATTCTTCTTATCCAGCGGGAAGGAGTCGATCTCCATCACACCTTTTTTGCTTCGGAAACCAGCCGCATGGCGCTGCGTTTTTATCACCCGAAGAAAGTATCCTGTGGTGTCTATATCACCGTTTCAACGCTAGGAAGCGCCCTTTCACTAGCCTCGGAACTGCGCTGGTATATCCGGCGCTACGTGAGAGATGTGCTCTTCGAAGTCTCCCCGGGTGTATTCTGCACGCACTCGCTTGCGCGGGATGTGTATTACGAACGGACTTCAGTGCTTGGACCGACATGGCCCTTCCGCCGCCTCTGCGGATTCCGCCAGGGAAAGCTGATCAGCACGGTCCTGATGTCGCCCGGTTCCACCGTGGAGGAATATCACCAGGAATATATCGGCGTCGACAAAGCGATCGAGATCTGGTGCATTGAAGATGAGCTGGAGGCCGGGGAACTGCTGCCTTTAGAGGAAGAGAGTACGATTCCTGACGAGGAATGAAGCAGGTGATTTGTGTTAGAATAATAATATTGCACCGTGAAATTTATCGTATTTTACGATGGTTCCCCGCTTCAGGGCCTCTCCGAGGCACGGCGGGACAAAAGAGATTTTTTGAAAGATTTTTCCGGAAGGGTTCGAGTTACTGTTCCGCCGCGGGGG
>JAJRBU010000110.1 GCA_028679315.1 Methanoregulaceae archaeon | reverse complement strand
GGCGGTTTGGTGAGATGCTCCTGATCAGCCTCGGCATTGCCGCGATCTCCTTTATGATCGGTATTCTCATCCGCGTGGTGCTGAATATCACCGTCTAGGATACCTGGACGAAATCCCTGCTGTATTACCAGCAGACCAGAGACAAAGACCGACGTCCAATATTACCAGGTCCCTTGTTATAAGCGATCGAGAAAATGATCGGGCACAAGGAAGATTACCACGATTAATACAAAAATGAACAACACTGCTTCCCAGAATGAAACCGGAATGAAAAACCCAATGAACAACCAGGACAGGATGAGACGGAGCACAATTGCGATGATAAGGAAACAACAGGAAGACAGATAGAATATTTCTGGTTGTATATCACATAACGGTAAATCTGGCTTCATCAGACCATATAATTTTGTAATAAAATGATTCTCCGGATCCCGATCAGCCCATGAATGAATGGTGAGGTTCCCTGATAACGAAGATTTTTTGGCATGCTCTTCCTGCACAACACATTACCATTCCAAGGACCCGGAATTAAAACCTGTCCTGAGAAAAAGGATTATTTTTCCACTTCTGCGAGCTCCTCGCTCAGGTCCTGCGACAGATCGACTCCCGTAAAATCACCGCTTGTCGGCAGTATCATATAAAATTCCGGCGTTATGTCATATTCAACAGGAGTATTGACTGGTACAGTGAAGTCAAGGATGTGGCCGCCAGCCTGTCGGTCGTCGCTGATGAAATGGAGGTGATATCCCTCAACATTGAGGCCTTTGAAAAAGGCGGGGGTGTAGAACCCGACAATGGTGCCGGTAGCATTCGGGTAGGAATAGACTGACTGGTTCTCTGCCGCTTCAGACAGTGTAGGGTAGGGTTTCTGCTGGACCGGAATTGCCCTCACTTTCATGAAAGGAAAAGTCCCCCGCATCAGCACCGCATAGACCATATTCTGTGAAGGCAGCTGCCCACTCATTGTTGATGAGAAGATCGAGAAGTTCATCAGCGTTCCGGTAGTGACATTAAAGTCGCGATTGAAATACGTTACTGTAGCAAAGGGCGTGGTGGCATTGTCACTGACCTTGTATACACCACCATCTGCTTTTGCCTGGTAAACAACACCTCCAAGAACGATCATCTCGCCATCCAGTGAATCGAAGGTGCCGATCCCAAAATCACCGTGCTTTTTCATCTCTGCGACAGGCAGGACTCCATCAAAGACACCCATCATAAGGGCGTCGATAGTGGAGACCTGGTAGAGCGTCTCCCGTTCTGTCGGGATGGCTGAATCCCGGGTGAACTGGGAATAAACAGATGCTGCGAAGAATACAAGGACAAAGGCAAGACCGATACCCAGGAAAAATTTCAATGTATCCATGATACCAACGAAATTATCTCGTGGCAATAAAAAGGTGGTGATACTGTGACAACAGAGGGAAAAACCATATTATTGTTTTCACAGGACGATCCGCCGGGTAGAGGGAATGTAAAAACCAATTCTGGTATAGCCCCCGGGAGCGTCTTCAGCGGTTTGTTGTATTGATATGCTTTGAAAAAAAATAGTGGCTGAAATGATACTATACCCATGAGAATTATTACAGAAGATGAACGCTCCCCGGATAATACGGGCCGGCGTTTACTGGCTGGAATGCAGTCCGGGTTCCCTTTGTCTCCTCATTCTCTCAATCCTGATCGAAGGGAGACCTGGAGATCCGTGAATTCTCCGGCAGCAAATTTCGAACCGTTTTAATATTTACACAGCGACGATCCGTGTCACCATGCGACCTCCTGATCTCGAATATGCTGCTGATGAAAAACCGCCATTTCCAATAATTTTCCTGCTCGGCCTCCAGCATACGGGGATCGTCGCCACCGCATTCATATTTCCGATCCTTGTCGCAAGGGCCGCTGGTATTGGGGCTGGTGCCGCAGCATTTTTCGTTTCGATGTCGATGCTTGCAAATGGCATCGCAACCATATTCCAGGCAATAAAACACAAAGAATTCGGGTCCGGGTTCCTCATTCCCCGGGTCGCGGGACCCAACTACGTCTCGGCCTCGATCCTTGCTCTCCAGGCAGGCGGGCTCCCGCTACTCTGCGGGATGACTGCCGTCTCCGGGGCATTACAGGCCGCCCTTTCAAGAGTCGTCCACCGCCTTCGCGTCCTCTTTCCTGTTGAAGTGACAGGTCTTGTGATTATGATGCTCGGGATTGCCGTCATCCCCTATGCACTACCGAACTTTTTCGGTATGTCAGGACCGGATTCAGCACCTTCGGCAATGGCAACCTCAATCTCATGTATCACGCTCGCGGTCACCGTCGGGATAACAGTCTGGGGAAGGGGTCAGCTCAGACTCTTCCCTGTCATTGTCGGGATGGTTGTCGGGTATATACTCTGTATAGTAGCCGGGCTCGCAGGTGTCGATCCGCTCGGACAGATCACGGCATCGCCGCTCGTGGCACTTCCCGATGTCCGGTACTTTGGCCTCTCCTTCGATCTGGTCCTTCTTATTCCGTTCGGGATTGCTGCCATCGTAACATTTGTAAAGAGCGTTGGCGAGTTCTCGATCTGCCAGCGCATCAATGATACTGAATGGAGACGGCCGGATATGATGAACATCCGGTCCGGACTCTTTGCAGACGGGGTCGCGTCTTTTCTTGGCGGCCTGTTAGGGGGTATGGGGCAGACCGGGTCATCGTCGAACATAGGCCTCTCGATCGCAACCCGCGCCACGAGCAGGTATATCGGTTTCATGACCGGTGCCATCCTTATTATCCTTGCCTTCCTGCCCGCCTTTTCAACAGCCTTTCTTATCATGCCCGGCCCGGTGATCGGGGGGACGCTCGTTTACGTTGCAGGTTTTATTATCGTGGGCGGTTTCCAGACGATCACAACCCGGATGCTGGATTCGCGCAAAATCTTTGTGATCGGGATATCATTCATATTTGGAATCAGTGTCTACCTCCTCCCCAATGCTTATGCGGGTGTTCCCGTCCTGATCCGCCCGCTCTTTGATTCAGCGCTCTCGCTCGCGACGGTTGTTGCTATCTTCCTGAACCTGGTGATGCGAATAGGGATAAAAAAGAAGGTGACGGTGACTATCGACCGGGCGGTCAGCATCTCAGACCAGATCTTTACCCTGATGGAACGCCAGGGAGAGCAGTGGGCTGCACGGAAGGAAGTGATCCGGCGGATGGCGATGGCGCTGACCGAAGCCTGCGAGCAGGTGGTCAGTCAGGTGTCATCCTCCGGCCCGGTGACACTATCGGTGTCATTCGATGAGTATAATCTTGATGCAGAAGTCTCGTATACCGGCACACCTCTTCCGTTACCCGAGAAGCGCCCGGGCGACGAG